>QHVD01000591.1:1623-2940 GCA_003222235.1 Gemmatimonadota bacterium
CGCGATGGCCTTCCGCTTCGCAGCGGACAGGCTCCGCGCGCGCGCCTTCCCGCCCTTCAAGCCACCGCGTCGCCCTAGTTCGACCGCCGCCGGGTCGCGCTTGTCCTCTACCACGTCCCCGACCTGGCCGGTGGCGATGTCCCCGATCAGGTTCGCGAGGGCGATGGGGTCGCGCGGTCGCTTCCGGCGCATGGTCATCGGGAGGGGGTGGTGGGCAGTTCAGTCGGGTGTTTTATCAGCTCCTCCATCCGGTGCAGACGCCTCGGCCTAGCAACATTGACGTCGTACAGGATGCTGAGGCTGATGCCCGCGAAGACGAGAGCTCCAAAGATGATGCCCACTTCGTGGATGCGCTGGGCGTGGGGACGATTCCGCCAGAGTCGGCTGCGAGCGACTTGCCAGCGGGCGAGCGGCTTGCGGTAGACGAGCATGGCTCCGTACCCGACGCCGGTGGCGATCCAGCCGAGTACGACAAGGCTCTCGGCTCCCGACATGAGGACCCGCTACCGCTTATGCCACGATTATCGAGGCGGTTCACCGGGGCGGGTCGCTGCTAAGTGACCCACTACCCGCCGGCGCCGAGCCAAAATTTCCTCTTCACTCCGAGCCACCGGCGCGCCCAATAGGGCCTTCATGCGGTGGCGACGGGCCACGAGATGGGTCGCGCTGGTGGTCGGCGGGGCGCTGCTCGGGACCGTCCTGGGCTGGCTGGAAGCCGCGCGCACGCTCGGCCAGATCGACGCCAGACTCGTGGCGAAGGGCGAGCACGTCTGCGGGGCGGCGGTCGCTGCCTTCACTCTTGGCTTCAGCGCGATCGGCGCTCTCGCGGGCGCTGTCTGCGGCGCCGCGAGTCCCTTCGTCGTGCGCATATTCCGTAGAGTGCGCGCCAAGGCAGTCCAGGCGCCTTCTCGCACGTGAGTGCACTCAACCGGTGAGTAGACCAGCACCCGAAGCGGGCACCGAGAGCCTCACGGGAACAGCGTCAGCTGCCGCCGCGCGCCCGTGAGCCCGTCGAAGTCGGGTCCGCCGAGAAAGCGCAGCACCGCGTCGGCGATCGGCCGGAGCTGCTGCGTCACGTAGTGGTCGTAGTCGGGCGGGGCGGTCGTCTCGCCCACCGCCTCGGGCCCGGAGCGCGTCACCACGTAGGTGACGATCCGGCCCGTCGCCCCGGCCTGCTTGCGCGCCGCCTTCACGTGCGGCGGCGTCGTCTTGGTGTACTCGGCGAGCGGCTTGCGGATCGCCTTCCGGTAGGCCAGCTCGCCGTCGAAGCGTCCGGCGCGCAGGTCGGCCACGAAGCCGCGGATGAAGTCGGCGACC
>QHVD01000170.1 GCA_003222235.1 Gemmatimonadota bacterium
CGCGATTGTGGGCGGCATCTCCCGCTTCGGCCAGGTGACAAAGCCGTTGGCGACCGCGGCGCGGATTCCCCATACGTGCGTTTGCAGCGTCACCTCGATCGGCGATGGCGCATACACGTTTACAGACATTCCGTCGCCTGACGCCGAAGCAATTCGGTGGGTGCAGGAAGCGCAGCGGCGGGGCATCCGGAAGGTCGCGCTCCTCACGCAGGACTATCCGAGCATCCATGGTCACGTCCAGGCGGTCAAGGCCGAAGTGGCACGCGTCGGCCTCCCGATCACCTACGCCCAAGAATTCGCGGATTCGGTCACCGACTTCCGATCGATGATCGCGCAAGCCCGGGCCTCGAACCCCGACGTGTACTTTGTTGAAGCGCTGAGCCCGCAGCTCGAACTGCTCGGCCAACAGTTGTTCGAGGCGAACATCCGCAACATTGCTTCGGTCGTGGCCCCATCGGTCACTCAGCGGCCGGAGCTGTTCGAAGGCGCGTGGTACACCGACAGCGATCTTCGGAATATTGGATTCAAGCAGCGATTTGAGAAACAGTATCCCGGCACTCGATTCGCCACGCACATGATGCCCTACGCCTACGACGATTTCAACATGATCGTGCAAGCGTTCGAGCGCGGGGAGAATCCCGCCGTGTATATCCGAAACATTGCCACGTACGATGGGACGGCCGGCCCACTGACCAAAGCGCCGGGGAGCGGGACCTTCCAATCCAGGCCGGCGGTGTGGGTGATCCAGAACGGCAAGCCGGCGTTGCTCTCACTACGGTAGAACCTGGGGGACTCAGCTATGAATAAGCGAACCCACACTCCGACAATCCTGGCGCTGCTGATTGCGGCCGTGCTGGCCGGGGCGTATGTGATCGTGGCGGCGAACAACGCCGCCATGGGCGGGGCCGTAGAAACACCTGCCGGACTGCTCCACTAGCATCGGGTACCGTTGTGGTGTGAGCATCAGGGGGTCGAATCAGCTTGCTGGGTGGTTACGACCCCCGTGGCCTCGCAATGAGGTCGTCGAACAACGTGTACGAGTCCGCCTTGGTCCACACCCCGACGCGACCGGGACCACTGAACGTACGGTCGTGCGCATCAATTCTCTTCGTGCCGTCCCAGTACACTTCCACATGATCTCCTTGGCACTCGACGCGCAGCTCGTGCCAGGCGCCCGATGGGACCTTCCCGCTCCAGTTGGCGAGCTGGATCCGGCGTCCGCTCTTCACGTAATAGAAGCGAACGTTGTCCTCCAGCGCATTGGCGCGGGTCAAATAGTAGTTGTTCTCATCCTGGTACCGGAACGCGAGACCGCACGCCTGGTCTACATGCCCCGATACAGGCTTGCACTTCACAGAGACGCTGCCATCCGTGAAGCTCGGTGACAATGCGGCCGCGACCGGGAACCGGTAGTCGGTATGGTCGCTGTCGACCTGGGCCAAGACGTTCGGCGGACTCGGCGCGTCTGAAGCTGACTGCACAATCCAATGACCGACGCGGCCGCCGCCGGTCCGGCCGAACGAAAACCCGGCTGGCGGCTGACCAATGGGTAGTGAATCGAAATGCCAAGTGACGGCGACAGCCGTCTGCCCGTTCAGCGGCATCGGCACAGCAGCACGTGGGTGTTGGGGAACACCAAGGACAGTACTCAGGGTGAGCGCGCCCAGCACCGTCACAGCGAATCGATGGGTTCGTTCCATGGCTCCTCCCGCAGCGGCTCAGTGGGAATCGCTCGGCACCAGCACCCGGAGGACTGGACGACCGCTCACGTCCGCGAGCGGCAGGTAGACGCGGTGCGTGGCGGGATCGACCGCGACCGAGTGCGCTTTCGGCGCACGGTACCAGCCGAGCTGCACGAGGGAGCCGTCCCGCTCCCCGAACACCGCCACGACCCCGGACTCGGCGGCCACATATAGCTGGCCGAGTGTTGGGTCGAACGCCAGGACGTCAGGATCGCTCCCGATTGGCAGCACCTGACGCAACTGAAGGGTCCGTAGATCCAGCACGCCCAGCGTCCCGCTCTTCTGACCGGCGATGAACGCCAGACGGTGCGGTGCGTCGATGTAGACGCCGTGAGGGTACCGGACCGCCTGATCGAGCGTGATGCGACGCACGATGGTGGCGGTCGCCGGATCGATCACCGCCAGTTGGTTCGCGGTCTGAACCGCCACGATCACACAGCGCGAACCGGGGTCGTACTGCGTGTTCCCGGCCTCGCCGTCGAGCTCGATCCGCGCCATGACAGAATCGGTCGCTGCATCGATCACAAAGTCCCGCCGCCCTGATTCGTCCGAGACGAAGACCCGCCGCGCATCTGGAGCGTACGCGATCCCGTCCGGGAACCGCGGCCCCGCTACCCGCGCCACGATCTGGAGCGTGGAATCGTTCACCACCACGACGGCGTGATCGCCCGTCGCGGAAGCATACGCCCGGTGTTCGGCCGGCACCGCGAGGACTCCGGTGACGGTAGGAAAGCCGTCCAGATTACTGATGACTCGTCCGGCGCGTACGTCGAAGACCACCAGCTGCCCGGCGCCCATGTGCGAGATGAACAGCCGGCCGGAGGCCGACTCGAGGCTCTGATAGTCGAAGCGGGTTGCGCTCCCCGGCAGCGGCACGTCGGCGACCATGCGGAGTGGCGCTTCGGCCGCGGACGCCGGCGGGATGGGGCCCGACCACCGCGCTTCGATCGGCGGCCCCGCGAGCGTGCATACTGGCGCGGGAGCCTTGGGTGGACTCACGAGCGTAAGCGCAATAAGGGTTTGCGTGAACATCAACGATCTCCCTCGTACGGCGTCAGAGGACGAATCGCCCTAGACCCGGAAGTAGTACACGAGCTTCCCGATCAACGCCCCGCGTGCTGGCCGACCCCACGGCATTCCCTCGCCCAGGCCGGTAGGCCAGGCGCTGTTCCACACCAGATAGGCGTCGCTGCCCACGTTGGGGATCCAGTGCACCCGAGCGTTCATGGTCAGCCGATCCGACTCGTTGTCCCACTGAACGAAAAACGCAGTGTCAAAGCGCGGCGTCGCGGCGAGGTCGAGACGGAGCCGGGCAGTGCGCGCGGTAAACCGGGCGGTCGCGAGCCGCGCCGCCAGCTGATCGTACTCCACCTGGGTGATCACGTGCGGAGCGGTTCGGACGGTGAAGGTGGCGTCGACCTCGGTTGCCGTCCCCGTGTAGTAATCCCCGGCGCTCGCCGTGAGGCCCACGCTCACCGGCCGGCCAGGCGAGCTCGAGACATCAAGCTCGGCGCGGTTGAAGTAGTAGTCCCCCGCGGGAATGGTGTGCCCGCGGAAGATCTCAAACGGCGTGGAGGGCGCGTCCTCCTGCCGCTTCACGATGAGGATGAACTGGTCGCCGCTCTCGAAGATCGCGCCGAGGGGCGCCACTTCGTAGAGGGCGTGCGACGGGCTCCCGTCGAGGTGGATGGTCCGCTCCCACGTAAAGGGGCTGAACTGGAGCCGTCGGATCCCGAGCGCGTGCGGGCGCGGGTAAATGTCGAAGTGCCCCGAGGTGCGGAGAATGTCTGTCTCACTCACAAACCCGAGCCGTGGGCTGAAGTTCGGCTCGACCCGCCCGAGGCTCACGAAATTATCCATGAAATCGTTCGGGAAATCGATGGAGACGCGCCAGGCGCTCGCGACGGCGGTTCCGGCGCCAGCCTTTGACCCCGCTCCCCAGGCTGCGAACACGAGGTTCTGGTCGCGCACGTAGAGCGGGAAGCTAAAGTCCGCACCTCCGGCCAGTCGGTCACCGCGCACACCGGGAGCCGCCTGATTGGTGACAATCGCCCCCACGTACCCGCGCGAAAACACGTCATGCTTCACCCGCGCGACCAGATCGACCGCCCGTTCGAGGCCGCCAGTGCGGACGGCGAGCAGCCCGATCTGGTCCGGGCCAAGCCGCCCCGTGAGCCGCACACCAGCGTCGAGCGGGATCGGGTTGCCGAGGGTGTCGAGACCGATGCGCCGACTGTAGAACAACTCGGAGCCGAACTGACCGAAGCTGAACGTGCCGCTGGACTCGAGAAAGAACGGTCGCTTCTCGGGGAACAAGATGGGGAACCGGGACAGATTGATCACCTGACTGTCCGCCTCCACCTGGGAAAAGTCGGTGTTCGCCGTGAGGTCAAGCGTGAGCGTCGGTGCCGGAGCCAGCTTGGCGTCCAGCCCGACCTTCAATCCCGTCGAGCCGAGGTGCAGCACGCTATCGGGCCCATCCGGAGGATATTGGAGCTCGCGGGCTTGCACCGTCGCGGCGCTGTACGGTCGGAGCTCCGCGAGCGTGCGCCGCGGCAACCCGGTGAATCCTGTAACGAGCCCCTCGTGTGGCAGGAAGAGGATCCCCTCAGTGCGTCGCCACCCCCGCCACAACACGTCCTCGTTCTTGCGCCGGATGAGCCGTTCGAAGTTCACCCCCCAGATATCGTTCCTCGGCCGGTAGCGGAGCGTCTGCCACGGAATGAAGAGCTCCGCCGTCCAGCCGAGGGGCGTGACGCGGGCCCGCGCATCCCACACCCCATTCCAGTCCAGGTTGATGGTCTCGTAGTTGATCACCTGGGCGTCCGCTATCGCGCCGTTCGGGTTCACCTCGAACAGGAAACCAGTGCGGCGATCGCGCAGCGGGTCGAGCAACAGCGTGAACGAGTCGTCCGACCCGAAGTCGGCGTCGCGGCGGAGCTGGGTATGGCGGATGGTGCCCGGCCGGCTGTCGTATGCCCACACTCCGACGTAGAGGCCATCCAGTGTTGCCAGGAGCCGTACAACGGTCCGCTCGGTCCCCGGACGCCCCTCAACGGGGTCGGTCTGCGTGAAGTCTGTAATCGAGTCGGCGGTGAGCCACACCGCCTCAGCGAGCGTCCCGTCAAGCCGGATCGCCGCCGTGGTATGAATGACGCGCGCGTCCCACTCGGGATCCTGCGCGCGCACAACCAACGGCGCGAACGCGCACATCACGACTACCGCCGCGCAGCATCGCGTCATCCCACGCACGCCGTCCCTCCTGTCATCCGATGGTCGGAACGGAGCCCTTCAGCACCAACCCGATGAGCCCAGCCGCGAGGATAAGCACCGGCTCCGGGATTTTCTTGGGGGCCAACAGGAGCGCCAAGGTCGCGAGCGCGATGAGAATCGTTGGCACGTCTACGAGCGCCCGTCGCCCGAGGATCACGGCGGCCCCGGCGATCGCCCCGGTCGCCGCGGCCGTGACCCCGTCCACAAACGCCTTCACCTGCTGATTCTTCGCCACCCGATGGAAGCGCGGAGCGAGGAGAACCGTGATGAGATACACGGGCAGGAAGACGCCGACCGCGGCGAGGATCGCGCCCGCGAGTCCTGCCACGAGGTAGCCGATGAATGCGACCGTGATTACCACGGGTCCCGGTGTGATCATCGAAACGGCCACGGCATCGATGAACTGCCGCTCGGTGAGCCAGTGGAACTGGCGGACTACTCCCCCGTATAGGAACGGCACGATCGCGAGCCCGCTTCCGAACACGAAGAGGCTGGCGCCAGCGAAATAGGTAAGAATCTTCCAGAGGACGCCCACCGACGCCGGGCTGCCGAGACTGGCGGCGATCCCGGGAGCGACCGGCAGGAGCGCGAGAGCGGGGGTCGTCGGAGTCGTCTGCCGTCCTCGGAGCAGCATCGGCACGAGCCCGCAGACCAGGAAGACCCAGATGATCTCGGACTCGGTCCAGGCCGTCACGCCCGCGCTCGCGGCGAAGAGAATCCAGAGCAGTTGGTCTTGGCCCAGCGTCATCCGCACGAGTTTCAGCGCACTGCGGGCGATGATGGCAATGACCGCGGCGCCGATCCCGTAGAACAACCCTTGCATCCACGGCAGCCCGCCGATGCGGACGTACAGCTCGGACAGAACGAGCACCATGAGAAACGAGGGCGCCACGAACGCGATCCCTGACAAGGTCGCGCCGAGCACGTGGCCACGCACCCACCCGAGGTAGATCGCGAGCTGTGCCGCGAGCGGGCCCGGAGCGAGCTGGGCGAAGGCGAGACCCTCCTTGT
>QHVD01000171.1 GCA_003222235.1 Gemmatimonadota bacterium
GGTCCACGGGGAGCTCTGGGAAGCGCACGGCACTGTCCCGCGATCTCGCGGATTTCTTGATCGATCTCTCCGTCGCCCTGCACAAGTACTCGATGTACCCCGAGGGGCACCCCTCGCTGGCCCCGGCGGCCGGGGCGGTGGTCCGGCGGGCGGAGCAGCTGCTAGAGGACCGTGTCAAGATTTCCCTGGGTGTGGCGCGCCGTCAGCTCGTCATCGAGGGGGTGGCGACCGATCCCAAGCACCCCCTGCTCTGCGAGCTCGCCGGCAGGCTGCATCGGCACCACCTCGGGGCCGTGAGCTTCCGCAAGGGCGTGGAGGGGGGGGAAGTGGCGGATATGCTCAGGACCCTGGCGGTCGAGCCCGATCGGACCGGACTCCCGCTCGGGCTCGGGGATAGGGAGAAGCTGCGGGCGTGGCCTCATGTGCAGCTACACGCCATGACCTACGAGCGCCTCGAGCTCGTGGACGAGGGCGGTGACGAGGTCGGCGCGTTGGAGTCGGGGCGGGGGACGCGGGCCTGGGGGGCGCAGCTCTGGGTCGGGCTCGCGCGGGCGGCGCTCGCCGCGGCGCCCGACGACGACGAGCCCCCGCCGACCGAACCCGACGCCATCGCGCAGGCGATCGACGAGCGCGTGGGAGACGCTGCGGAGTCCTACGAGCAGGTCGTCGTGGGTTACCTCCTTCAGATTGCGCAGGAGCTGAAGGCCGCAGGCGGGCACGAGGCGGTGACGCTGCGGCGCCGGATCTCACGGTTGATCCGCTCGCTCAAGCCGGAGACATTGCGGCGACTCGTCCAGATGGGGGGCGACCTGGGCCAGCGGCGTCGGTTCGTGGCCGACGCGGCCAGCGGGATGGCGGTGGACGCCGTGCTCGAGATCGTCAAGGCCGCGGCCGAGACTTCGCACCAGACGATTTCGCACTCGCTGGTCCGCATGCTGTCCAAGCTCGCCGCACACGCCGAGGGGGGGTCCGAGCAGGCGCGCCCCCAGGCTGACGCCGCGCTGCGCGAGCAGGTGCAGCGGTTGCTCCGGGATTGGACGCTGGCCGACCCGAACCCCGAGGCCTACAGCGCCGCGCTGCAGCGCATGTCGCGGGCGCCCCCGCTCTTCGTGTCGTCGCCTGCGGCCGAGAGCCCGGCCGAGCCGGAGCGCGTGGTCGCGATGGCACTCGAGGTGGAGACGGTCGGGCCGCGCGCGCTTGCGGCAGTGGACCGACTCGTGGAGGAGGGGAAGCTGCTGCCCCTGCTCGAAGTGTTGCGCCAGATCCCTCCGGATCAGGCGGGCTCCGGCGTCGTGTGGGAGCGCATCGCCACGCCGGACATGGTGCGGCGCCTGGTCGCAAAGGAGCCGGTGGACTTCACGATCCTCGACCGGCTGGTGCCGCGGGTGGGCGTCGCTGCCGCGGAGCCGCTGCTCGAGGCGCTGGCGGTCGCGGAGTCGCGCAGCACGCGCCGCGGGCTGTTGGGCCAGCTCGCGCGGCTCGGCAGTGGGATCGCGCCGATGGTGGTCGCGCGGCTGGACGACGAGCGCTGGTACTTTACGCGCAACCTGCTGGCGCTGCTCGAGGACCTCCCCGCCGTCCCGGACGACTTTTCGCCGGCGCGCCTGACCCAACACGCCGATGCGCGCGTTCGCTGGCAGGCGCTGAAGCTGCAGCTCAAGCTGCCGGCCGAGCGCGAGCGGGCGCTCATCACCGCGCTCAAGGACGCGGATCCGCGCACGCTGCGCCTGGCGCTCTCGCTCCTGGTGACGTTGCAGTCCGTGCCCGATGCCGCGTTACCCCTCGTGGTGAGTCGCGCGACCGATCGCGAGATCGCCCCCGACCTGCGCGTGCTCGCGATCCGCGTGCTCGGCTGCACGGCGGCGCCCGCGGCGTTCGAGACGCTGCTGCGGCTGACGTCGGGCGGCCGGTCCTTCCTCGGGAGGGAAAAGCTCCCGCCGAAGTCGCCCGAGCTGCTCGTGGCGCTGACGGCGCTGGCGGTCGGGTGGGGCGCCGATCCGCAGGCGCGGGCGACCCTCGCGCGCGCGGCCGCGTCGAGCGACCCCGAGATTCGCGACGCGACCGACCCCACTGCCGCGAGCCGGTGAGCGATCCCGTCGCCTTCCTGACCACGTTCGCGCAGGCGCTTGCCGCGATGGCCCTCTACGCCGACGGCCACCCGGCGCGCGGGCGGGCGATCGACGCGGCGTACCGGGAGCTGCACGACCTCCAGACCGACACGCCGCACCCCCTCTTCACCTTCCTCGGCGAGGAGATCGTCTACGGCCGAATGCCGCTGCGCGAGTTGAAGTCATGGGACTGGTCTCACCGGCTCGCTCAGGCGGGCATCCAGCGGCTCGAGTTCGAGGAGCGCGTGGGGCGCGACGAGTTCGAGGGCTTTCTGGACGAGGTGCTGGCCCGCCTGACCCTGTCCGCGATCGATACGTCGGAAGCGCGCCAGATGCGGCCGTCGGGCATCCGCTTCGGCGCGGTCGGCGTGCGCGGCGAGGCGGAGCAGCCGCCGGTCGCCACCGCGACGATCGCCTACTCGTTGGGCGAGGAGGCGGATGCGGTCCGCTGGTTCCAGCAGGAGGTCAAGACCCGCGGCGTCCTCCCCCTGCCCGAGGCCGAAGCGGTCGTCCGGTCGCTCTCGGTCGCGATGCACGCCGGGCAGCAGATCGTGATCCCGCTGCTGCAGCTCAAGGAGTTCGACCAGTACACCACCACGCACGGGATGAACGTCGCCGTGCTCACCATGGCGCTGGCCGAACACCTCGGGCTCGGCGCGCGGGACGTGCGGGCGTTCGGGATCGCCGGGCTGCTGCACGACCTCGGCAAGGTCCGCATCCCGCTCGAGGTCCTCACGAAGCCCGGCAAGTTCACCGACGAAGACCGCGCCCTCATGAACCAGCATCCGGCCGAGGGGGCGCGGATCATCCTGCAATCCGAGGAGGCGCTCGAGCTCCAGGCCGTCGTGGCCTACGAGCACCACATCATGCTCAACGGCGGAGGCTATCCCACCCTCGCGGTCCGGCGAGATTGCCATCACGCGAGCAAGCTCGTCCACGTCTGCGACGTGTACGACGCGCTGCGCACCGACCGGCCCTACCGGCCGGCCTGGTCTCAGGCGCGGGCGCTCGCCTACCTGGAGGAACGGGCCGGGACGGAGTTCGACCCCGAGCTGGCGGTGGCGTTCGTGCGGATGATGCGCCGCTGGGAGGGACAGGTCGCGGTGCTGCACGACGAGCGCGCCTCCGTCGCGCCCACGTCGCCCCCCCCCGCAGGGGCGTGACGCGCGTCTCGGTTGCGGCGTACGTCGCCTGCGCGTGGCTGTGCGCCGCCGGGTCCGGGCTGCGCGCCCAGAGCCGGCCGCGCCTCGAAGGGAATTGGGAAGCGAAGACCGAGGACGAGATCCGGCACATCATGGTGCGCAGCGACAGCTCGGCTCAGTTCGGCGACCAGGTGGCGCGCTGGCGCGTGGTCGGAGCCGAGTCGCGCTCGGCGACGAGAGCCGGGTTCAGCCCGCCGGGGAGCCGGGAGGCGATGAGCTGGTCGAGTGAACCGGGGTCGGCGGGGGCGGTGGCGAGCCGGGCCGCTCCCGGCGCGGGAGGCACGGCTGCGCGCGACGGGGAGCGCGACACGTAGGCGAGCGCCGCAACGAGCACCGCCAGCGCCGAGAAGGCCGTGACGCGCCACGTGAGCCGTAGATGGGGCACGAGTCGCCACGCCGATGCCCGGATGGGACTCCAGCGCAAGGACAGGCGCGCGGTCGTGTCGGACGCCCCCGAGAGCGCCGCGCGGATGCTGAACAGCGCTGACTGCATCTGCCGCGCGGTCTCATAGCGGTCCTCGGGCGCCTTGTCCAGCGCCTTGGACACGACGCGCTCGAGCGCGGCGGGGATCGAGGGCGCCATCGTGCGGAGCGGCTTCGGGTAGGTCGTGAGCACCTGGTACAGCACGCCGTGCACGGTCTCGCCCTCGAACGGCTTGCGGTAGCAGAGCAGCTCGTACAACAGGCACCCCACCGCGTATAGGTCGGTGGCCGGCGTGATGGCGCCGTTGGTGATCTGCTCGGGTGCCATGTACGTGGGCGTTCCGACGATGGCGCCGGAGCCGGTGACGCTGCGGCGCGTCGGCCCGCCCACGCCGCGGGCGGACACGATTCCCCTCCCGCCGCCCCCTCCCGCGACCGAGCGCGCCTGGGACGACTAGACGTCTAGACGTCTAGTCGTCTAGTGTTCGCCGACCTTCGTGATGCGCCAGCCGTTGGCGGTCTTTTCGAGCTGCATGTCGAAGTGCGGGTGCTCCTCGCGCTGCGCGCCGCCGCCCGCGGGCGCGAACACATAAGACGCGTCCACGAGCGCCCGCGCCCCGGCCCCGCGGACCGAGAGACTCTTCAGCGTGTACCGAGCCACGAGCCCCGTCGCGCGGCGGAAGAACGCCTCCCAGCTCCGCCGCTCCGCATCGGTCATTCCGGGGTAGAGGACCTGCAGGTTCGCCGCACGCTCGCTCGCCATCGCACGGGCGAGATCCTCGAGCAGCACGCCGATCGCCGCCCGCGCGTCGGCGGGCTGCGGCGACGGCGGGGCCACGCCCGCCGCCACGCCGACTTGCTCGGCGTCGAGGGCGGCGAGCTTCGCCAACGCGAAGTCCAACGCCGCATAGAGCGACTCGGCGCGCTGCAGCGACGTGGCGGCCCGTGCCGCCTCGGGACGCGTCGCCAGCGCGCGCACGACGGGCGTGGCCCGCGCCACCGCCTGTTCCGCCTCCCGCCGCAGCGCCTCCGCCTCCCCTTGCGCCGTACGGTACTGGGCTACCGCGCTGAGGTAGCCGGTAGCCGCGTGCGCCAGGTCGCCGGTGCGCACGGCGCGTTCCGCCGTCTGCAGCACCGTCTCCGCGAGCAGCAGCGACGGCACGTTGTTCTTCATCGCACCCGCACCCTGGGCCCGGTGGCGCGTGGCGAGCGCCGAGTCGCGCTCGGCGACGAGAGCCGGGTTCAGCCCGCCGGGGAGCCGGGAGGCGATGAGCTGGTCGAGTGAACCGGGGTCGGCGGGGGCGGTGGCGAGCCGGGCCGCTCCCGGCGCGGGAGGCACGGCTGCGCGCGACGGGGAGCGCGACACGTAGGCGAGCGCCGCAACGAGCACCGCCAGCGCCGAGAAGGCCGTGACGCGCCACGTGAGCCGTAGATGGGGCACGAGTCGCCACGCCGATGCCCGGATGGGACTCCAGCGCAAGGACAGGCGCGCGGTCGTGTCGGACGCCCCCGAGAGCGCCGCGCGGATGCTGAACAGCGCTGACTGCATCTGCCGCGCGGTCTCATAGCGGTCCTCGGGCGCCTTGTCCAGCGCCTTGGACACGACGCGCTCGAGCGCGGCGGGGATCGAGGGCGCCATCGTGCGGAGCGGCTTCGGGTAGGTCGTGAGCACCTGGTACAGCACGCCGTGCACGGTCTCGCCCTCGAACGGCTTGCGGTAGCAGAGCAGCTCGTACAACAGGCACCCCACCGCGTATAGGTCGGTGGCCGGCGTGATGGCGCCGTTGGTGATCTGCTCGGGTGCCATGTACGTGGGCGTTCCGACGATGGCGCCGGAGCCGGTGACGTCCGCGGATTGCAGGCGCGCGATCCCGAAGTCCATGATCTTCACGGAGCCGTCGGAGGCCACGCGCACGTTCGACGGCTTGACGTCCCGGTGGATCACGCCGCGGCCGTGGGCATAGGCGAGCCCCTGCAGCACTTCGATGACGATGTCGAGCTTGCGCTCCAGGGCCAGCGGCTCGCGCGTCGCGATTATCGAGGAGAGGTCGCGTCCGTCCACCAGCTCCATCGCGATGAAGAGCTGGCCGTCGGCTTCGCCGAGGTCGTAGATCGTGACGATGGCGGAGTGCTGCAGCGCCCCCGCCGCGCGGGCCTCTCGCAGGAATCGGTGGCGCGCGTCTTGAGACCGCGCGACCGCGTCGGAGAGGATCTTCAGCGCGACGTGGCGGCGGATGACGGAGTCGTACGCCTTCCACACGACGCCCATCGCGCCTGCGCCGAGGAGCTCGTGCAGCTCGAACTTGCCGACTCGCCGGTATTGATTGGTGTCCACCAGGCCGCCCGTTCCAGCGCGAGCCGCACAATGTGCGCGGCGGGCGCCGGGGAGGCAAACGCGGGCCGGGCGGCGAGGGGGGCGTCCGGCTCAGCGCGTGGCCCAATCGTAGATGCGCCCGAGCATGAGGCGGGTGACCTGGTCCACGACGACGTCGCGCCGCGGCAGAACGCGCTCGGCGACCGTGAGAAAGCCGTCTCTGCTGACCCGCCCGGATCCCGCGCCTGTCCCGCCCGTCCCGCCCCCCCCCGTCCCGCCCGTCCCCCAGGCGAAGGGCGCGACGTACTTCGGGGGGCGCACGGCGTCGAACACCGATGGCGGTCTTCGCATGGTCGCCGATCAGGCTGCCCAGAAACTGCAGGCCGCTCTCGAGCGGCGTTCCGCCCACGTCGAGGCGGACCGGACCGTACGTGTTCTTCAGGTTCGAGGTGATGGTGCCGGCCCCGAGATTGGCCCAGCGCCCGATCACCGAGTGCCCGACGAACCCGTCATGCGCCTTGTTGGCGTACCCCAGGAAGACGCAGGAGGCGAGCTCGCCTCGGACCCTGCAGTGCGGGCCGATCGCCGACCCCTTGATCGGTCCGCCGAGGAGCTGCGTGTTCACGCCCGCCCAGAGCGGTCCCGTGAGGCGCGCTCCCGACGCGACCTGCGCGCCGGCTTCGAGCACGATCGGCCCGCCCCGCGTGTCGAATACCGTCCCGGGCTCTACCACGGCGCCGCGCAACCCGAGCAGGCCCGGGTCGCCGAGCACGGTGCTGCCGCGCGGCACCGGGTCGCTCTCCCCGAGCAGGGCGCCGAGGTCCTCGCCCAACAGCTGCTCGAGCGCGGGGATGAGGTCGTACGCGCCGTGCAGCACGAGGCCCGGTACCTCGACCGCCGGCGCCTGCGCCACCACCCCGTCCCACTGCGCCCCTGCGCCGACCCCCCAGCCGACGGTGACGCCGCGGCAGGTGAGGCGGAGCGGCCCGTCGGGGAGCGGCGGGGCGACGCCACGCGGGGCGAACGTGGACGACCCGATGATCGCCGGTCCGCTGACGGGACGCCGCGCCGAGACGGTCGGCACGCCCGGCTCGACGAACCCGGCGAGGTGGGGCAGCGTGAAAATCTCCGCCGTCTCCACGCCCACGAACGCTTCCCACCGCTCGCGGACGAGGTGCGCGCCGGCGCGCAGCTCGGAGAGGGGGCGGGCGCCCGCGAACGGCGCCCACGGGGCCGACGGCTCGGGGTCGAGCAGGTACAGGGCGCGCGTCACAGCCGCTGCACCAGCTCCTTCAGGTGCTCCGCGCGGCCGGTGGGCATGACGAGGGTGTGTCCGTGGGCGCGCACCACGACGACGCCCTCGAGACCGATGACGGCCACATGTTCGCTGTCGGACCAGACCACCGACCTGTGCACGTCCCCGGCCAGAGTCACGTTGCCCACCACCACATTGCCGTGGGCATCGGGTGTGCGGATCCGGAGCAGCGCGTCCCACGACCCGATATCGTCCCAGGGGAAATTGCCGGTCACGACGGCGAGCCGCTTGGTGCGCTCGAGCACCGCGACGTCCACGGACACCGGGGTCACGGCGGCGAAGAACCCGGCGACGTCGCCGTCGGTGAGTTTCGGCCACCCGGCTGTGAGTTCTCGCGCGTAGGCGCCCGCCTCGCCGAGGAAGCGGGCGACGCCCCAGGTGAACAGGCCGGTGTTCCACAGCGCCCCCCTGCGCCGCAGCAGCGCGGCGCGGGTCGGGCTGGGCTTTTCCACGAACCGGCGCACGGTGCGCGCGCCGCCGAGCGGCTTGCCGGGCACGATGTAGCCGTAACCCGTCTCGTTGCGCGTCGGCTTCACGCCCACGGTCACCAGCACGTCGTACTCCTTCGCCACCCCGAGGGCCTCGTGCGCCGCGGCGCGGAATGCACGGTCGTCCCCCACGGCCCAGTCGGCGTGGAGCGACAGCATTTGGCCGCCGGGGTCGCGCTGCGAGATCCACCGCGCCGCCCAGACAAGCGCCGGCGCCGTGGACGCGGCCCGCGGCTCGGCGAAGATCTGGGTGCGGGGGATCTGCGGGAGCGCGGCTGCCGTCGCGTCCACGAGGAACGGGCCCGTGAGGATGAGGATCCGCTCGGGCGGGATGAGCCCGTCGAGGCGGTCGACCGCCTGTACGAGCAGCGGCCGGTCGCCTGCGAGCGGCAGCAGCTGCTTGGGGCGCTGCGGAGTGGAAAGCGGCCAGAAGCGGGTCCCCGAGCCGCCGGCGAGGATCGCGGCCCAGACGCTCATGGGGTCTCGCCCGGCTCCGGCGAGACGTCGCCGAGCATCCCCGCGATGCGCGCGGTGAGCTTGGTCGGGGAGAAGGGCTTGGTGAGGAGCTCCGCGCCGAGCCGCCCCGCTTCGCGGAGCACGCGCTCCTCGCCTTCGGCGGTGAGCACGATGACCGGCAGCCGCTCGGTCGTGGCGGCGGCGCGCAGCTCGCGCAACAGATCGAGGCCGGAGCCGTCGGGGAGATGGAGGTCGAGGAGCATCCCGTCCACGGGCGCGTGGGTGTCGGCGAGCGCGGCGCGCGCGTGCGCCAGCGTACGCGCGAGGCTCACCTGATAGCCGAGCCGCTCGAGGTGCGGGCGGAGCAGCAGCCCGATGTGCGGCTCGTCATCTACGACGAGGAGGTGCCGCGCAGGTGACGCCAAGGGACCGGCTCCCGCTCAGAGGAGGCCGGCGATCGCCGAGCGGTGGCGGCGGAGATCGTAGAGGAGCGCGCCCACGTTCGTGGACGGCTGGACCAGCACGACGAGGAGCGCGTCGGCGTGGAGCACGGCCACCACGGCGAGCCCGGCGCCGAACTCGAGCACCCCCGTGTCGAACTCTCCGCGGCCCCCCGCTTCCCCGAGCTGCGTCATCGAGGTGATGGCCGAGGGGACCAGCGCGGCGACGGTGTCGGGGTCCACGCCGTTCGCGGTGTGGGAATCGATCGGGAGCCCGTCGCGGCCCGCCACGACCACGGCGTCCACTCCGGGGCGGCGGCTCAACGCCTCGACGACTTCCCGGATCGTGGGCATAGGCGGCCAACCTAGGACTGGGTGCGAGCGAAGTCAAGGAGCCATCGTGGGTTGACCCACTCCGACGCCGGCAGGTATCTTCCGCCACCGGATGCCTTCGCGCCCTCTGTGCGCCGTTCTCACGCTCGCCGTCGCGGGTGTCGCCGCGCTCGCCGCCGCATGCAGCGGCACCACCGGGTTGCCCACTGCCGTCTTCACCAATGTTGTGGACACCGTGTCGCTGTTCGCCCTCGACGGCACGCCGATCACCGCGCCGTCCGCCTATCTGCTCCAGGGCAAGGCGCGCGTCCGGACCGACCAATCGGCGTCGCTCGACTTTGCGTTCAACTTCGACTCTCTGCACCGGCCCGTGCTGTTGCCGACGCAGCGGCTCGGGTTGGGGGCGCTGTCGAGTCTCCAGGCCGGTTCGGCACCGTTCGACGCGATCACCCTGGCGCCGACCGGCGGCTGGGTGTTCGACTCCACCTTCGTCCTCGACAGCGGGAGGGTCGTGCTGGTGCGGTCGGGAGCGACGACCTGCGCGACGGGGATCACGGTGTCGCTGTACGCCAAGCTCGAGGTGCTGGCCGTGGACTCGACCGCGCGCCGCGTCGACTTCAAAATCCTGGTGGATGAGAACTGCGGCTACCGCGGCCTCGAGCCGGGGATCCCCCAGCAGTAGGCCCGTGATCGACCTGAAGCTGCTGCGTAGCGCGCCCGACCAGGTGCGGGGTGCGCTGGCCCGCCGCGGCGACGCCGGCGTCACGCGGCTGCTCAACGAGCTCGAGGCGCTGGACGTGCGGCGCCGCGCGCTGGTCGCCCGGCTCGACCAGCTCAAGGCCGAGCGCAACGAGGCCGCGAAAGCCGACGCGCGCCTCCTCAAGGAAACGCGCGCGCTTCCGCCCGAGGTGCGCGAGCAGCGCCGCGAGCTGGGCGCGCGCATCAGCGGCCTCGAGGCCGAGCTGCGTGGCGTCGAAGCCGAGCTCGAGCAGCAGGCCCTGTTCGTCCCCAACCTGCCGCTCCCCGAGCTCCCCGACGGCGACGTCTCGTGCAACCAGGTGGTGCGGGCGTGGGGCGAGCCCGCCGCGGCGGGCGGCCGGCCGCACTGGGACGTCGCCGAGCGGCTGGGCATCATCGACTTCGCGCGCGGCGCGAAGCTCGCGGGGTCGGGGTTCCCCGTCTTCGTCGGCCTGGGCGCACGGCTCGCGCGCGCGCTCGTCAACTTCATGCTCGATCTCCACACGCGCGAGCACGGCTATGTCGAGATCGAGCCGCCGTTCGTGGTGCGGCGCGAGATCATGCAGGGCACCGGCCAGCTGCCCAAGTTCGAGGCGGACGTGTACCGCACCGATCCGGACGACCTCTTCCTCATCCCGACGGCGGAGGTGCCGGTGACGAACCTGCTGCGCGACGAGATCGTGGACGGCGCGACGTTGCCGCGCGGGTACGTGGCGTACACGCCCTGTTTCCGGCGCGAGGCGGGAGCGGCGGGGAAGGACACGCGCGGCCTGCTGCGGGTGCACCAGTTCGATAAGGTCGAGCTGGTGCGGTTCTGCCGCGCGGCGGACTCGCCCGCCGAGCACGAGGTGCTCACCCGGCATGCCGAGGAGGTGTTGCGGCGGCTGGAGCTGCCCTACCGGGTCGTGCTGCTGGCCGCAGGCGACGTCGGCTTCGCGAGCGCGAAGACCTACGACCTCGAGGTGTGGGCGCCGGCCGTTGGGTCGTGGCTCGAGTGCTCGAGCTCGAGCACCTTCACGGACTTCCAAGCGCGCCGGGCCAACATTCGCTGCCGGCCCAGGCCGGGCGACCGGCCCGAGTTCGTGCACACGCTGAACGCGTCGGGCGTAGCGCTGCCGCGCACCATCGCCGCGCTGCTCGAGACGCACCAGCGGCCGGACGGAGCCGTTGCACTCCCGCCCGCGCTGGTGCCCTATGTGGGGACCGACTGCCTGGTGCCCCCCCCCGCCCCCCCCGCCGGTGCCGCGTAGCGGCGCGCTGCGCCGGGTCGGTCCTCACGCCGTGCTCGGGCTCGCCCTCGTTCTGGGCGCGATCACGGTCGGGTCCGCCCTCACGGTCACGCACCACCTGCGGGACGAGGCCCGCGACACGAGCCGGCTGTTGGGGCGCGTGTTCGCCGGACTCAACGACCCGCGCCCCGACGGCGCGACGGCCGCCCTGCTCGACCTCGCAGCGCAAGTTCGCTCCCTCGGCATTGCGATCGCGGTGACCGACACCGCGGGACGCATCGCCGCCATGGCCAACGCCCCGCTCCCGCGGGACGCCGACGCCGCGGCGCTGCGCGCGTGGATCGCCGAGCTCGATGCCGTGCACGCGCCGATCGTCCAGCCCGGGGTGGGGACCATCCACTACGGGCCCCTGCCTGTGGCGCGGCGCTTTGCCGTGCTTGCCCTGCTGCAAGGCGTCCTGTTCCTTTGTCTCGCGCTGCTCTCGGTGTGGGCCTATCGCTCGCAGGTGGGGGCGGCGCGCGACCGGCTCTGGGTGGCGATGGCGCGCGAGTCGGCGCACCAGCTCGGGACGCCCCTGATGGGCCTCACGGGATGGATTGCCTATGTGCGGGAGAATCCGGGTACCACGGCGGAGGAGCTGGCGGCGCATCTTGGGGCCGATGCCGAGCGCCTCGAGCGGGTCGCCAAACGGTTCGAGCGGATTGGCCGCCCGGCGCGGCGCGAGCCGGTGGGTCTGGGCGCCGTGGCCGAGCGCGTGGTGACCTACTTTCGGCCGCGCCTGCCGACCCTGGCGAACCCCGTAACCCTGGGCCTGACGGCTGCGGGGCCGGGCCCGATGGCGCTCGGCGACCCGGTCCTCGTCGAGTGGGCGCTCGAGGCCGTGATCAAGAACGCGATCGACGCGCTGTCCGGGCGCGGCGGCCGCGTCGACGTGAGCGTGCAGGCGTCCCGGGGCGGCGCGCGAGTCAGCGTGCGGGACGACGGCCCCGGCGTGGCGCCCGAGGTTCGAGCCCAGCTGTTTGAGCCCGGCGTGTCCACCAAAATCGGCGGCTGGGG
>QHVD01000592.1:0-425 GCA_003222235.1 Gemmatimonadota bacterium
GACGGCGTGACGGATGGCCGCGATCGAGTCCGCGTCGTCCTGGCTGCCCCAGGCGAAGGTCCATCCGCCGCCCCCGATCGCCCACGCGCCGAAGCCGACGCGCGTGATCCGCATGCCGGTCGTGCCGAGCGGCGCCGTGGGAAGCGTATCCGTGTCGTGAACCGTGTGTGTCATATATGCCCTCCTCAGCGACGCCTTTTGCAGGCGTCTGTCGATTAGGTCGGCGAGACCGCTCAAGTCCGACGGCTTGATGGACGTGAGCGCTTCCATCTCGAGTCGGCTCAGCTGGAGACCCTGCCGGAGCAGCCAGACCAACACCGCGTGGGGGTTTTGCTCAAACGCCTCTCGCAACTCCTCGTCGGTGAGGAGCTTGCCGATCAGGATCTCCACGCTCTGCTGCGTCATCAGTCCGTGCGCCTCACTGC
>QHVD01000592.1:508-2439 GCA_003222235.1 Gemmatimonadota bacterium
CTGTGGTGTGTGCAATCGTGGTCGCCGCGTGGCCTTCGCACCCACCATGCCAGGCGCAGGGCGCGGGCCGCGCGGGCGCCAAAGTCACTGTGGGGTCGTGGGTTTGGGCTCGCGGCCACCATGGACGGCGCGGCGGCGGCGGAGTCGTGCGTTGAGGAATCCCGAGCACAACTGCGCGGAACTCTACAGACTACTAGAATGCTTCTCGAAACGGCGGCGCGATTCCTGTGTGTGAGTTCTGGCTGTGGGAGGCAGCGGTAGGGTAGGGCGCCGCCTTCTCAGGCGGCACAACTCCTTTGTTCTCCGGCCGGCCGGCGGCGCCTTGCCAAGATCGGCGCCACCGGCAAGCTCGGGCGTCCACCTTGCTCTCGTCAGCCGCCCAGAAACTCCGCGTGCACGTACTCGCCCATGCGGACGTCGTACACCAGATACCAGCCCGGGTGATCAGGATCCAGGTAGACGACGAACTGGTCGCACGTCCAGCACCAGGGCGTGGTGACCGGCCAATCCCAGTCCGCAATCTCGAACATACCGCCTGGCAGCCAAATGTGGCGGGCTGCAAGGTCAAAGCGACTAACCGCGTACAGGTGCGAAGGGCCGACGAGCCCGAAGTGCCCAGACTGGAATGGGTGGTCGAGGTGGAAGCGCGGATCGTCGGGCGCGGCGTGCCCATACCAGTGACCATCCCGAACGTAGGGCGCCGTGGCGGGCGGTCGCCCGCGTTCGACTTCTGGCGCCGCGTGGCCGGGCTCGCGCGCCATTGGCTCGTGCGGGATAACCGGCGAGGGTCTAACCGGCGAGGGTCGTGAGCCGCCTTCGTGCCTCGACTGCGCGGAGAGCTGCATGGCCTGCGACACCACGAGCAGGGTGGAGAGCGCAACTGCAAAATGCGTTCGCATACATACTCCATTCAGGGTTGTGTTTGTGTGTGTTTGTGTGTGCAGCTGCGTCATCGGTCCGCGCGCCTCACTGCGCCAGCGCGACTTTGTTCGCCGCGGCGGGGAACTTGTCGACGATCGCTGCGACGGTCTTCTTGAGCTCCTGCTCGTATTGCGCCTCGTTGTCCGAGACCGCTGCGACGCCCTGGCCACGCCACAACAAGTCTTTGGTCTTGGGGTCGATCACATCGACGATCACTGTTCCCTCGGTGTATTGCGTCACCACCGGGCCGCTTTGGATTCCCCAGTCCCCTCCCCAGCCCCGTCCCCAGCGGCGTCCCCAGCCGCTCCACCAGCGCGGCTGCCACCCGTACCCGTAATCCCAAGAGGTGACGTCGAGCTTCTGGTTGGTGCTGGCGTAGTACGCGATGCAGAAATCGGGGTTACTGTCGGTCGCGACGTAGCCTAGACTCGTGAACTCCCCTGCCAAGTCGGTCCGCAGCGCGCGGTTCGAGATCGAGTTCACGAGCATCGGGTCGTTGGTCGATGAGACCCCGCCCGCGATCTTCGGTTGGGGGGTCGGTAAGACGCGGAACGTGCGCAAGCCGTGAAGGCTCGCGTCGGGACTGAGTGCCGTGCGCACGCTGATCGCCGAGGCGCAGGCTCCGAGCGCGAGCAGTCCGGCCGTTGTCAGAAACTGTGTGGTTCGCATTGTGTTCTCCTGGTGTGTGAAATCATGGTCGTCGGCTCGCCTTTGCACCCGACGTGCCAGACACCCAGCGAGTGGGGCGCGGGCGCCAAAGTCACTGTGGGGTCGCGGGTTTGGGCTCGTGGCGACCGCGGACGGCGCGGCCACGGCAGGGTTGTGTGTTGATGAACGCCGAGCAGAAGTGCGCGGAAGCCGACAGCGACACAGATGAAGATCAAGGGTGAGCAAGGTCGCTCCTACTGGCACGCTGCCTGCAAAACGACAGGCCATGTCCATCAACTCTCGGCGCTGGTACGCGCTCGCCGTGATGCTGGCCGCCGTATTCCTCGCGGCGTTCGACTTCA
>QHVD01000593.1 GCA_003222235.1 Gemmatimonadota bacterium
ACGTGATCGGTATGACAGGCTTCACCATCGCGTCCGCGCTGTGCGGCTTCGCCCGCTCGCCGACCGCGCTGGTCGGATCACGTCTGCTGCAGGGAGCCTTCGCCGCCGTCATGGTCCCGCAGGCGCTCTCGTTCATTCAGGTGACGTTCCCGCCTCGGGAGCAGAGTCTCGCCTACGCGATGTACGGCATGACGATCGGGTTCGGGATGATCGCAGGCC
>QHVD01000172.1 GCA_003222235.1 Gemmatimonadota bacterium
CATGAAGCGACCCGGCAATCCGTTCATCCTCCACGGCATGGTGGGTGGCGCCCTGGCGGGGCTGGTGGTTGCGATGTGGTTCCTAGTGGTGGATTCGATAGCCGGCCGGCCGTTCCACACGCCGACCGTGCTGGCGAGCGCGCTGACTGGTCAGGAAACCGCGGCTGGGTCATTTCGCCTGGTCGCGGCGTACACGGTGGTGCACTTCGCGGTCTTCGCCTGCCTCGGCGTCGCCGTGGCGGGGGTGATCACGGCGCTCCGGACGCCGCCACGGCTGCTCTTCGGCGTCCTCTTTGGCCTCGGCGCGCAGGAGCTGGTCTTCTACGCAGGGCTGTCGCTGAGCGGCGCTTCCGGGGTCGCGCTGGTTCCGTGGCCGCATGTCATGGCGGCCAACGTGCTCTCGGGATTCGTTCTCATGGCGTACCTGCACCGCGCGTCGCGGCTAGAGGGCCCGTTCGGATTCGGCGCCGTCACGGACCATCCGCTGCTCACCCGCGGCTTGATCACTGGTCTCGTCGGGGCCGCGACCGTCGCAGTCTGGTTCTACGTGCTCGATGTCGTCACCGGCCACCCGCTCCGCACGCCGGCCGCCTTGGGATCCGCCCTGCTCCTCGGGGCCTCGAACGTCGGTGAGATCCCGCTCAACCTCGGGGTTGTGGCGGCTTACACCGTCGTGCACCTCGCCGCGTTTGCCGCTGCCGGCCTCGTGTTCGTGGCGATTGCGGAGCAGGTCGAGCGCGCTCCCGCCCTGCTGCTGCTTGTGGCCATGGCGGGGATCGTGCTGGAGGCGGTTGTGGTGACGGTCCTGGCGTTTGGGGCGCAGTGGGTGCTGGGCACGCTCGGCGTCTGGTCGGTGCTCGGAGCCAACCTGCTGGCGGTGTGCTCGATGGGCGCGCAGGTGTGGGCGACGCATCCGCTGCTGCGGCGGCGGCTCCGCGACGAGCCGATCGAAGTGCGGATCTGAATCCCGACCGCGTCGGCCTGTGCCTCACCTGCCGCTGGATGCGGGTCGCCACGAGCCGGCGCGGATCAACCTTCTTCCGGTGCAGCCGCGCCGACGTGGACGCGCGATTCGCGCGTTACCCGCCGCTCCCGGTGCGGAGTTGTCCCGGCTACGAGCCAGCGATGCTCTTCGTCGTGCTGCTCCACTACACGAAGGAGCTCGCTGAGGTAGACGCGGTGCGCGCGGACCACGTCCGCCACCTCGAGGCCCACGCCGCCCGCGGGATCTTCCACGCCTGGGCGCGACGCGACCCGCCGACCGGCGGCGTCCTCGTCGCGGCGGCCCCGGATCGGGCGACGCTCGAGGCGGTGGTCGCGCAGGACCCCTACGTTAAGGCGGGCGTCGCGCGCGCGGAGATCGTGGAGTTCGCCGCCGGCAACGTGCGCTACTTCCCGAACACCCCGATGCCGTAGCAGCGGGCGGACGCGAGCCAGGACGCCGCGCAGCCTGCGCCGTGTGACGAATGACCAGGGGAGCGGAGGCGAAGGGGCGCTCCCTATTGCACATTCGCCTCCGGCTTCCCACTTTGGGGTCGCGCCCCAGTCAGACCATCCACGCCCCGAGGTCCCGTGGCCCGTCCCCGCCCGGTGGAGCGCACCAAGCTGTTCGTGTTCCGCCATTTCGAGCAGATCTTCGTGCTCGTGCTCGTGCTCGGCCTGATATCGATTCACGCCTTCGTGGAGCAGAAGTTTGCGTTCCTGAGCTTTTACTATCTGCCGATGATCCTCGCCGGCTTCTATGGCGGCCGGCGTTTTGCGGTGCTGTCGGGGATGCTCGTCGTCGCCCTGGTGTTCTTCTACCAGTACGTGCAGGGTCTCGACATGCTGCCCGGATTCTACGGCGACGCGCTGCTGGCGCTGGTGCCGTGGGCCGGGTTCCTGATCCTCACGGGCTACGTGGTCGGCCGCCTCGTCGAGCAGCGGGAGTCGCGCCTCGTCGAAGTGAAGAACGCGTACCTGGCGACGCTCGAGCTCCTGACCTACCACATCGAGTCCACTGAGCGGCACCAGCAGGGCCATTCGCATCGCGTGGCGGACGTGGCGGTCGCGATTGCGCAGGAGCTCGAGCTCCCGCAAGACGACATCGAGGACCTGCGGGTCGCGGCGCTGCTGCACGAAGTGGGTACGCGCGACCAGCGGCTGATACGCCTGCTCACGCGGTCGGCCTCCGACCCCTCGGTCGCCGCGGCGCGCGCCATGCGCGGCGCGGCAGAGATCATCAGCCAGTACGGCCGGTACTACGAGATCGTCGGTGAGGACTGGGACGTCGACGCGCTGCCGCTGCGCCGGACGGTGAAGATCCTCGCGGTTGCGGATGCGTTCGAGACGTTGCAGATGGCCACGCCCGTGCGGGCGGCATTCCCGAAGTGGAGTGCGCTCGAGGAGGTAGAGGAAGGGGCGGGGAAGACCTTCGCACGGGACGTCGTGCGGGCGCTTCGCACCGCGGCGGGGCGGCCCGAGGCGGTCCACCTGATGCCGGAGCTGCGCGCGGTGTGAGCCGGCGGCCCTGCAACGCCCCGCCGGCGTCTAGACGCCCGGCCTGTTCCTGCGGCCGCTCGCCACTCCGGCTCCAACGCCCACGCCGAACGCCACCGCAGTCGCCACCGTGACGACGGGCAGCAGGGCGACCGGAAGGACGACCGCCGTGGCGGCGACGCCGGCGACGAGGGGCGCCGCGGGCTTTTGAACGGCGTCCACGAAGCGCAACCGCCGGCGCACGAAGCTCCGCGCCGACGTGAACCCACCGGCCAGCGCAGCGACCCCCAGCAATAGACCCAGTCCGATCATTCGCGTCTCCTGTCGCGTTTCCTACGCAACTTGCGGGCGCCCGGTTTCCCTCGCAAATCTTCGTCATGACCGCTTCCGCGCGCACCGTGCGAGTCGCCGCCGTGATCCGCGGCGGCAGCGCCATCATCTTCGAGTTCCGGCTCAAGCGAGAGGGCCGGTGACGTTTCGCATCCCGCCCTTCGCGGCGCTGCTCGGATTGCTGTCCGCCAGTCCGGCCGTCCGGCTGTCCGCCCAGTCTCTCCGCGTTCCGTTCGAGACCTTCACGCTCCCGAACGGGCTCCAGGTGATCGTGCATGAGGACCACTCCGTGCCGCTCGTGGCGGTTAATATCTGGTACCACGTCGGCTCGTCCGACGAGCAGCCGGGGCGCACGGGCTTCGCCCACCTGTTCGAGCACATCATGTTCATGGGGTCGCAGCACGTCCCGACCGGCGACTTCGACAAGCTGCTCGAGGCGGCCGGGGCGGACAACAACGGCTCCACGACCGAAGATCGCACCAACTATTACGAGGACGGACCGAGCAATGCGCTGCCGCTGATGCTGTGGCTCGACTCCGACCGCATGGGCTTCCTGCTTCCCGAGATGACCGCGGACAAGGTGGACCTGCAGCGCGGCGTCGTGCAAAACGAGCGGCGCCAGAGCTACGAGAACCGGCCGTACGGGCTCGCCGAGGAGAACATCCTGCGGCGCCTGTATCCGCCGGAGCACCCCTACAACTGGCCCGTCATCGGTTCCATGACCGATCTCCAGGCGGCGACGCTCGAAGACGTGCGCCGTTTCTTCGGCACCTACTACACGCCCAACAACGCGACGCTCGTGGTCGCCGGCGACATCGCGCCACGCGAGGCGCGCCGGATCGCGGAGCGCTACTTCGGGGACATTCCTCGAGGACCCGCCGTGCATCGCCGGGCGGCCTGGCCGGTTCAACTCGGGTCCGACGTCTATGCGACGCTCGAAGACCGGGTCCAGCTGCCGCGCGTCTACGACGCCTGGCACACCGTGCGGGCGTTCGCGGACGGCGACGCCACGCTCGACGTGCTCGCCAACGTGCTGTCCGCCGGCAAGTCCTCGCGGCTCTACAAGCGCCTCGTGTACGAGCTCCAGATCGCCACGGACGTCGTGGCGTTCCAGGACGGCGGGCGCATCGACGGGAAGTTCGAGCTGTTCGCCACAGCGCGGCCGGGGCACGATCTGAACGAGCTGCAGCGGGTGATCGACGACGAGCTGAAGCGGCTCGCCGAGCTGGGCCCGACCGCCCGTGAGGTGGAGCGCGCCCAGAACACGTTCGAAGCGGAGTTCCTGGCGCGGATCGAGCGCGTCGGCGGCTTCGGCGGCAAGGCGGACCAGCTCAACTTCTACAACTACTTCGTCGGCACCCCGGACTATTTCCAGAAGGACCTCGATCGCTATCGCCGCGTGACGCCCGCCGACGTGCAGCAGGCGGTGCGGCGCCACCTCACCGAGGCTCATCGGGTGGTGCTCAGCGTGGTGCCGCAAGGGAAGCCGGAATTGGCGGCGACGCCATGAGGGCGCCTCGCACTCCGTCCGCCCGTCTCCCCGTCCGCCAGTCCGCCTGTTTTGCAGTCCGCCTGTCCGTCGCAGTAGCGGCATTCCTGTCCGCCGGTCCGCCGGTCCGGCTGTCCGCCCAAGTTGATCGCGCCAAGCCTCCCGCGCTCCCCCCACCCCCGGCGCTCAAACTCCCCGCGCTGCAGGCGGCCACGCTTGCGAACGGCCTGGAGCTTCAGGTGGTGGAAATGCACAAGGTCCCCGTCGTGGACCTGGAGGTCGTGCTGGACGCGGGGGCGGTAAGGGATCCGGCGGACCTGCCGGGACTCGCGACGTTCACCGCCACGATGCTGCAGCAGGGCGCCGGTCGGCGCGGTGCGCTGGAGATCGCGGACGAGGTGGCGCTCCTGGGCGCACAGCTCGGCACCGGTGCGAGCCTGGACGTCGCGACCGTGTCCCTCCACGTCCCGAAGCGCCGGCTCGAGCCGGCGCTCGACCTCCTGGCGGACGTGCTGCTGCGGCCGACGTTCCCCGACTCCGAGGTCACGCGGCAGCGCGAGCTGAGGCGCGCGCAGATCGTCCAGCAGGCCGACAACCCCGCCGCGATCGCGAGCATCGCGTTCCCGGCGATCGTGTATGGGGGGATGCATCCGTACGGGCGGCCCCTCAACGGAACGGAGGCCTCCACGGGCGCCCTCATGCGCGATCGGGTAGCCGCGGTCTACCGCACGTACTACCGGCCCAACGTCGCGCGCGTCCTCGTGGTGGGGGACGTCACGCTCGCCGAAGTACGCACGCTCGTGGCGGAGCGGTTCGGGGCGTGGGAGGGCGGGGAGGGCGGGGGGGGCGGGGGGGGCGGCGACGTGGCCACCGAGCTGCGGGCGGCGCCACCGCCGCCGTCAGCGCGTGCGGTGTATCTGATCGATAAGCCGGGGGCGGCGCAGTCGGTGATCAGGATCGGGCACGTCGGCATCGCCCGCTCGAGCACCGACTATTTCGCCCTCCAGGTGCTAAACACGATTCTGGGCGGCGCGTTCACCTCGCGCTTGAACCAGAACCTGCGCGAGACGCATGGCTACACCTACGGTGCGTTCTCCCAGTTCGCGGCGGGGCGGATGGCCGGTCCCTTCGTCGCAAGCGCCTCGGTCGTGACCGCCAAGACGGACAGCTCCCTGCTCGAATTCCTCAAGGAGCTGCGGCGCATCCGCGACGAGGCGGTGCCCGAGGACGAGCTCGCGAAGGCGAAGGCGTACATCACGCTCGGGCTCCCGGGCGACTTCGAGACCACCGCCGGCGCCGCTTCCCGGTTCCGAGAGCTGCTCGTGTACGGGCTGCCGAGCGACTACTTCGAGCACTACGCCGAGCGCATCAACGCCGTAACCGCGGCCGACGTGCAGCGGGTCGCCCGGCAGTACATCGACCCCGAGCATTTCGACATCGTGGTGGTGGGGGACAAGGCTCAAATCGAGGCGGGCATTCGGGCCCTGGGAGAGGGATCGGTCCTCTACAGGGATATGTGGGGGCAGGAGCTGAAGTGATTTCGACGCGCGGTGCTCGCACGGGCCACGTCTCTCGCGTCCGGCCCCCGGCCCGTTGCGGCCGAGCGGCGAAACGAGAAGATTTCGCCCCCCGACCCGCCAAGTAGGGGAGTCATGGATCTAGCGGTCAGCGGCGAGCAGTACGACGCCGTCCGAGGCGCCCGGCACCTTCCCGACGTCTTGAAGAGGGTGCTGGACAGCGCCGCCCGCTCGGGCGACGGCTATGTCCTGCATCTCACGTACGAAGAGGCCACGGCGCTGAACGAGTTGTGCGCCTGGCACGTGCACACCGACGCGGGCGGCGTCGTGACACCCGAAACGCGGGTGTTCGACGACCTGGTCAAGGCGATCCTCACGCACCCTGACTACTAGACGGCTAGACGTGTAGGGTGCACAGACGCGTAGGGGCTCTCACATGAGACGATTGCTTCTGTCCATCGCGTTCTTCACGTGTCCCCTTTCTCCTTTCCCGTTTCCCGGTCTGTCCGCCCAGAAGCGCATAGGGTTCGACGACTACATCGCCATGAAATCCGTCGGTGATCCCGCGCTCTCGCCGGACGGGAAGTGGGTCGCCTACACCGTGACGGAGTACTCGCTCAAGGACAACCGCGGGACGTCGCGCATTTGGCTGGCCGACCTGGGGACCGGCGACACCCGCCGGCTCACGGAAGGGCCCGGGTCCGACCGCCAGCCGCGCTGGTCGCCCGACGGGAGGATGCTCGCGTTCGTCTCGACCCGCCCACCCCAGAATGGCCCACAGCTCTGGGTCCTGCCGATCGCTGGTGGCGAAGCGCGCCGGGTGAGCAATCTCCCGGACGGCGTGTCCGACCCGGTGTGGCTGCCGGACGGCAAGGGCCTCGTCGTGACGAGCGACATCAAGTGGCCGGCCAACCAGGAGATCGACCGGCGCAACGGCGATTACCCCACGGAGGCGAGGATCTGGACGGACCTCTTGTGGCGGCACTGGGACGACTGGCGGGCCGGCAGGAGGCAGCACCTCTTCCTCGTCGGTCTCGCCGACCAGAGCGCGAAGGACATCACGCCGATCGACCACGACGTGCCCACCATCGCGACCGAGGGGAGCGGGGATGTCGCGGTCTCGCCGGATGGCAGGGAGATCGCGTTTGCGATGCACGGGGACTCGGTCGTCGCCGACAACACCAACGTTGACATCTATGTGATGAGGCGGGACGCGGCGGCAGGGCTCCAGTCCATTACCGCCAATCGGGGGGCGGACCACACGCCGCGCTACTCGCCCGACGGCAAGTGGCTGTCGTATCTCTCGATGGAGCGGCCGGGATTCGAGGCGGACAGGCTGCGGCTGATGCTGGTCGGGCGGACCGGCGGACAGACGGACGGGCGGACTGTGGAAGCGACTGCCGGCTGGTCGCTGTCGGTGGGCGCCTACACCTGGTGTCCCGACTCGAAGTGCGTCTATGCCGTGGTCGAGGAGCGCGGCCGCGACAACGTCTACCGCATCGACGTGCCTTCGTTCCGGCGTTCGCCGGCCCTTGGCGGGGGCGGCCTCAACACGTCCGTCGCCGTCGCTCCCGACGGCAAGACGCTCGTCTACCTCCACCAGAGCAACACCCAGCCGGGCGAGCTGTGGGTCTCGGGAAAGGCGCTGACGCACCACAATGACTCCGCGCTCGCGACACTCGATCTCCGACCGCTCGACGAGCTCGGGTTCGTGGGCGCCCTGGGCGATTCGGTGTTCGGCTGGGTCGCGAAGCCGCCGGGCTTCGACCCGGCGAAGCGGTACCCGCTCGTGTACCTGGTGCACGGCGGGCCGCAGGGGGCGTGGACCGATTACTGGGGCTCGCGCTGGAACTACGCGATGTTCGCGTCGCGGGGCTACGTCGTCGCGGCCGTCAACTTCCACGGCTCGACCGGCTACGGGCAGAAGTTCACGGACGCGATCTCGCAACACTGGGGGGACTACCCGCTCGAGGATCTGATCAAGGGCCTCGACGCCGTCGCGCGGCTGCCGTACGTCGACTCCACACGGATGGGGGCGGCGGGCGGGTCGTACGGCGGCTACATGATCGCCTGGCTCGCGGGACACACGGGCCGGTTCAAGGCGCTCGTGGACCACGACGGCGTGTTCAACACGGCGAGCATGGCGGGGAGCACGGAAGAGCTCTGGTTCACCGACTGGGAGTTCGGCGGGACGCCGTACGCCAACCGTGAGCTATACGAGAAATGGTCGCCCCTCAACTCGGTGAAGAACTGGAAGACCCCGATCCTCTTCGTCCACGGGCAGCTCGATTACCGCGTGGACCTGTCCGAGGGCTATCAAGCGTTCACCGCCGCCCGGCGGATGGGCGTGCCCGCGAAGTTCCTGTATTTCCCCGACGAGGGGCACTGGGTCCTGAAGCCACGCAACCGGCGCCTGTGGTGGAGCACCGTACTCGACTGGCTCGACCAATACCTGAAGCCCCAGGCTGCGACGGGAGCACGTTGATCAATAGCGTTGCAGGACGCCACGATGCCATGTTGCAAGACCGTCATGGCGTCGTGTGACGCCTGTTACTGCGTTTTCACCCACGTGTTATTCTCCCGCCGCACATCCGGAAAGTTTTCAGCCGGATCTATCTCGACCTTGACTAGATCGGACGTCACCGGCCGCTCGTACAGGTAATGGCTCCCTAGATACCAGATCTCGACCGGGAGCCGGACGTCCTCCGTCTTGCCGTCCGCGAAGCTGAGCCGCAGGTCCACCGGCATCGGGAGGCCGCCCGGGCTCGAGATGAAGATCGCGCTCGTCGTCCCGGACGAATCGGTGCGCGTCCGCACGGAATCGACCGCCAGATCCACGACGTCGGTCCGGTAGAACCAGCCGCGCCAAAACCACGACAGGTCCTCGCCCAGCGCGTCTTCCATGCTGCGAAAGAAGTCGGCCGGCGTGGGGTGCTTGAAGGCCCAGCGTCGGATGTACTCGCGGAAGGCCGCGTCGAACCGGGTCGTGTCGTCGAGGATGTGCTGGCGGAGCAAGTAGAGGCCGGTCGCGGGCTTGTTGTACTCGACGAAGCCGAGCAGCCGTCCGGGCACGCGGTCGGCGGCGAGGGCCGGGGGTTCATCCTGGCCCGAGGCGGCGAACTTCGCCCACTGCTGCACGCTGCGACTCTGTGAGCCCGGGTCGTGGTAGAACGCGAGACCCGAGTAGATGTTCATGAAGGTGTTGAACCCTTCGTCCATCCAGGCGTACAGCCGCTCGTTCGACCCCACGATCATCGGGAACCATCCATGGCCGAGCTCGTGGGTCGTGACGCCGAACAGGCCGCGGTCGCCCGCGCGGTACGAGCAGAACACGATCATGGGGTATTCCATCCCGCCGACCGGGCCGCCGACGTTGATCGCGGTGGGGTACGGATACCGGAACCACTTCTCGGAGTAGTGCTTGATCGAGTGCCGGGCGTATTCAGTGGAGCGGGCCCAGCCGGCGTTCGCTTCCGGCGGATACAACGACTGGATCAGCACGCCGTCGTAGCCGCTCGCGTCCCAGATGAAGCTCGGGGCGGCGGCCCAGGCCACGTCGCGCACGTTCTTCGCGCTGAAGTGCCAGGTGAGGGCCCGGCTCGGGCCGACCGGCCGGGTCGCAGGCTGGCCGGCTTCGGCCCTCGCGATGATCGCCACGGTCGAATCCGACCGTATCGCCCGCGCCAGGCGGGCGCGCTCGGTGGCGGTGAGCACCTCGACGGGATTGAGGAGCGTCCCCGTGGCGGCGACGACATAGCTTCGCGGCACCGTGATCGAGACGTTGAAGTCGCCGTACTCGAGGTAGAACTCGCCCTGGCCCAGGTATTGCTCGGTGTTCCAGCCCCGCACGTCGTCATATACGGCGACGCGGGGGTACCACTGCGCGATTTCGTACAGCCAGCCTGCGGGGAACTGTAGCCGTCCCATCCGGTCGGAGCCGTGCTCGGGGACCTCGAAGTGGTAGGCCATCTCCAGCTCGGCGCGCCCGCCCGGCGCGAGCGGACCGTCGAGATCGACGCGCATCATGGTGCCGTTCACCGTCGTGCGCAGCGGCGCCCGGCCGGCCGCCCGGCCGAGCCGCCTCACCGCCCTGACGTAGTCGATCGCGTAGCCGCCCTCGAAGCCGCGGCCCGAGAACCGGGCGTCGGTCGGGTTCAAGGCCGCGCCGCGGCTGTTCGCCCGATAGATGTTCTGGTCGAGCTGCAGCCAGAGGTACGTGAGCGTGTCGGGCGAGTTGTTGGTGTAGCGGAGCGTTTCGGTGCCCGAGATCGTGTGCGTCGCGGTGTCGAGCGAGGACCGGAGATCGTAGTCCGCGCGCTGCTGCCAGTAGCGCGGCCCCGGCCTCCCGGAGCCTTCCCGGATCAGGTTCGGCGCCGGAAGCGCGAGCCGGCGGAAAGGCGAGGTGTCCCCCACCTGGGGCGGCAGCGCCGGAACGGGAGGAGGGGCGGCGGGGGCGCGTGGAGCCGGCGCGACCGGCTGCTGCAGGGCGGCGACGACGAATGCGAGTGCCAGCATCGATTCGGTGTCCCTGGGGTTGGTGAAATGATGGCGTGACTGCCGAAGCAGGGGCGCAGCATGCTGCGCCCCTATGTTTCATCCGGTCGCTCCTGTGCTTCCTTGAGATACCCCGCCGCCACACCTCCCACGACCATCGCCAGCCCCAGCCAGCCGAGCGGGCTCAACCGCTGGTCGAACAGCAACAGGGCGAGCAGCGTTCCCACCACTGGCTCGATGGTCGCCGCGACTGCCGTGGGCGCGGCATCGATGCGGCGCACGCCCGCAAAGAACAGGAAGTTCGCAGCGAGTACGGAGCCGAGGGAGAGCAGCACGACGTAGGTCCAGGCGCCGGTCGTGTGCGGCGGGAGCGGAGGATGCCCCGCGAGCGGCAGCACGAGGGCGAGGACGGCGACCCCCCCCACGATCTCGAGGAACAATACCTGGGTCGCCCCGTAACGCGGCACCGCGAAGCGAGCGAGCAAGGTGGTGCCGGCGTAGGAGAGCATTGCGAGCAGTCCCCCCGCGACTCCTTCGATGAGGCTCGGGAGGGGGATCGCCGCCGGGCCGGCCCCGTGGCTGCCCCCCCGTACCGTCAGCGCCGCGCCCACCATCACGACGATCGCGAGGGCGAGACGCAGCGCCGTGAGCCGCTCGCCGAGGAGGGGCTTGGCCAGGATTGCAACCAGCACCGGCGCGATGTAGAGCAGCGCGGCCGCGCCCGCGACGCCGGCTCCCGCGATGCCGAACTGGTACGCGACCTCGAACAGTGCGACCAGCGCGCCTCCGCCCAGGCCCACGAGCAGCCACGCCCGGCGGTCGATGCGGAACAGGCCGGGGTGCAGCAGGCCGTACACGAGAAAGCCGACCAGGCCGATCAGCAGGCGCCAGAACCCGATTCCCGTGATCGCTTCGCCTTCGCGATACAGCGCTGTGCTGAGGGGCCCCGTGGTGCCCCACACGGCGCCGGCACTGAGCGCGAACAGGTAGCCGGCGAGGCGCGTCGTGTGGGACGCGGCGTTTCGGGTTTCGGTTGTCACGGCGCGGTGGTTGCGGTCCTCATGGCCCGTAAGGATAGAAACCCCGCGACGCAAAAAGTAGGGGCCGCAGCATGCCCAACGGGCCGCAACTTGCGAAGTAGGGGCGCAGCATGCTGCGCCCCTACAGCGCCCCCACTGCGCCCCTACAGCGCTCCGATCGCGCCCCCTACCTGGGCCACCAGAGGCCTGGCGTCGCGAGCTCGACCAGGTGGCCGTCGGGATCCCGGAAATACAGGCTCGTGCCGCCCCGCGGCCAGGTGATGCGCGACTCGATCGCCACCGCGTGCCGCTCGAGGTGCGCCTCCCAGGCGGTGAGGTGCTCCGCCGCAATGGCAAAGGTGACGTGGAGCCGCCCCGAAGCGTCGTGAGCCG
>QHVD01000173.1 GCA_003222235.1 Gemmatimonadota bacterium
ACCTCAGCCGTCGGTCGTCAGCTCGCCGCGCAGCACCGTCACCGCTGTTCCGCCGAGCTTCACGCGCTCGCCGCCGAGCGACACCCGCACCACGCCGCCGCGCGGGGATGCCTGATACGCGATCATCTCGGTCTTCTTCAGGCGCTCGCTCCAGAACGGCGCGAGGGCGCAATGGGCCGACCCCGTGACCGGGTCCTCCGGCACGCCGGCCCGGGGGGCGAAGAATCGGGA
>QHVD01000174.1:0-5908 GCA_003222235.1 Gemmatimonadota bacterium
CCTAGTGGGCCGCTGCACGGCTCGCCAGGGTGTCTTCGTGCGGCCTTCCGCCGCCGGGTAATTGCCAACCTCATGGCGAACGTCATGCTGCCGCGGGGGTCGGGATGGCGCGAGTCTTGATCATCGACGACGATGCCGGAGTGCGGAACAGCTTGCGCGCGCTCCTCGAACGCGCCGGGTACGAGGTGCTCGACGCGCCGGACGGTCGGGCGGGACTGCGGATGCACGCCACTCAGCCCGCGGACCTGATCATCACCGATCTGTTCATGCCCGACTACGACGGCATCGAGACCATCCTCGAGCTGCGCCGCACCGACCCGACGGCGAAGGTCGTCGCCGTGTCCGGAGGGGGATTCGGGGGCAGCCTCGATCTGAGCGCCGACGCACGGTCGCTCGGCGCTCTGCGCACGTTCCGGAAGCCTCTGAACGGGCAGGAGGTGCTGGAGGCCGTTCGCGAGATTCTCGGTCCCGGGGGGACCGGCTGATCGCAGCTTCGTTCCGCGCCCCGCCGGGTGCGACGCAAGATCAAACAGAACTTCAACAAGCCTCTGAGCGCGGCCGGTCACAAGCCGGCCGCGTCCGCGTTACCTTTCGGCGCGACCCGTGCGGGGGCCGGGTGGGCCTGGGGGGGGGGGTCGGCGGACGGGGTTGCGACTCACAGAGGTAGCGACCAGAGGAGAGGGATCGGGCCATGAAGCTCTCCGAAGTTGCGATCGGGCGACCGGTGCTCGCGAGCATGGCGAGCGCCGCGCTGGTGTTGTTCGGCGTCATCGGCTACTCGCGCCTGTCGGTGCGAGAGTTCCCGGACGTCGATCCTCCGGTCATCTCGGTGACGACCTCCCTGCCGGGCGCGAACGCCCAGGTCGTCGAGAGCGCGGTGACCGATGTCCTCGAGGAAGAGCTCTCCACCATTCAGGGGCTCCGCACGCTGACGAGCACGTCCCAGGAGGAGTTCAGCCTCATCACGCTCGAGTTCACCCTCGACCGGCCCGTGGACGTCGCCGCGCAGGACGTGCGCGACAAGGTGTCGCGGGTGCGCAGCCGGTTGCCCCAGGACATCCTGGAGCCGGTGATCGCCAAGCAGGAGGCGGATGCCCAGCCCTTCATATACCTCGCGCTGTCGGGGGCGAACTACGACCTGATGCAGCTGTCCGACGTCGCGGACCGCGTGGTGAAGACGCGGCTCCAGAGCCTGCCGGGCGTGGGCAGCGCTCAGATCTTCGGCGAGCGCCGCTACGCGATGCGGGTCTGGGTGAAGCCCGACCAGCTGTCGGCCCGGGGGCTCACGGTCCAGGACGTCGAAACCGCGATCCGCACCCGCAACGTGGAGATCCCGGCGGGCCGGATCGAGTCCTCGCGCCGGGAGTTCTCGGTGCGTTCGCTGGGCGAGCTCAAGACCCCTCAGGAGTTTGGAGAGCTCGCCGTCGCGAGCCAGGGCGGCCAGCTGGTGAAGCTCAAGGACATCGCCCGGGTGGAGCTTGGGCCCGAGGACGACCGCTCGGTGTTCCGGTACAACGGGAACCCGTCCGTGGCGATCGGGGTGGTGCGGCAGTCCAAAGCGAATCTGCTGGATGTCGCCCGCCGCATCCGCGCCGAGCTGCCGGCGATCAACCAGGTCCTGCCGCCCGGCGTGAAACTGGACGTCGGATTCGACCTATCGGTGTTCGTCACGCACTCGATCGACGACGCGCGCCTGACGCTCGTGATCGCGGCGATCCTGGTGGTGTTCATCATCTTCATCTTCCTGCGCAATTTGCGGGCGACGATCATCCCCGGGCTCGCGATCCCGGCGTCGATCGTTTCCACGTTCGCGATCATGTACTTCCTCGGCTTCTCGATCAACAATTTCACGCTGCTCGCGCTCACGATCGCGATCGGCATCGTGGTGGACGACGCCATCATCGTGCTCGAGAATGCCTACCGCCATCAGGAGGAGCTGAACGAGCCGCCCGAGCAGGCGGCGCTGCGGGGCTCGAACGAGATCGGCTTCGCGGTGATCGCGACGACCATCGCGCTGGTGGCGGTCTTCACGCCGCTGGCCTTCCTGCAGGGGACGACGGGGCGCCTGTTCAACGAATTCGGCATCGCGGTCGCGGGCGCGGTGGTGATCTCGGGCTTCGTGGCGCTGACCCTCACGCCGATGCTGTGCGCCAGGATCCTGCGCGTGCCGCACGAGCACGGGGCGCTCTTTGTCGCGTTCGAGCGCGGCTTCCAAGCCTTGAGCGAGCACTACCGACGCTGGGTCGGGGGCGCGGTGCGCCACCGCGGCCTCGTCATGACCGGCGCCGTGGGGGCCGTGGCCCTTGCCGCGGTGCTGTTCTCCCGCCTCAAGTCGGAGTTCGTGCCCCAGGACGATCGCGGATACTTCATCGTGTTCGCGCAGGGGCCCGAGGGCGCCACGCTTCCGTACATGGACGGCTACCAGCGGCGGCTGGAGGAGATCATCGGCCGCACGAAGGACATCGAGGGGTACTTCAGCATCGTGGGATTCCAGGGGCGCGTGAGCCAGGGAATCATGTTCGCGCGGCTCACCGACTGGAGCAAGCGCCGCCGCACCGTGCAACAGGTCGTCGGGGAGGTGCAGCCGCAGTTCTTCGGCATCCCGGGCGTCCTGGCGTTCGCCAACGTTCCGGCGGCGTTCGGGGGCTTCGGCCAGCCGGTACAGTACGTGGTGCAGAACCCCGACTTCGCGCTGCTCGGCAAGGCCATGGACACGCTCGTGACCCGGGCGCGCGCGATCAAAGGGCTCGTCAACGTCAATACCGATCTGCGGGTCAACAAGCCCGAGCTGACCGTCGCCTTCGACCGCGACCGGGCGGAGGACATCGGGGTGCCGGTGGGGGACATCGCGGCGGCGCTCCAGACGTTTCTCGGCGGCCGGCGCGTGAGCACGTTCACGCGCAACGACAAGCTCTACTACGTCATGGTCCAGCTCGACTCCGCCCAGCGCCGCACGCCGAGCGACCTGTCGGGCCTGTACGTGCGGGGGCGCAACGGCCAGCTCGTGCAGCTCGACGCGGTGGCGCACGTCCGCGAGGGCGTGGGGCCCCGACAGCTGAACCACTACAACCGTGTACGCGACTTCACGCTCACCGCCGGGCTCGCCCCCGGCTTCGCTCTGGGCGAGGCGCTGGATTCGCTGGACCGGGCGGCGCGCGCCGTCCTGCCCCGAGGCAGCTCGACCGCGCTGGCGGGCGAGTCCCGCGATCTCAAGGAGAGCGGCGGCGCCCTGTACTTCGCGTTCGGGGTCGCGCTGGTGGTCGTGTTCATGGTGCTCGCCTCCCAGTTCGAGTCGCTCGTGCACCCGTTCACGGTGCTCCTCGCCGTGCCGCTCGCCGTCACGGGCGCGCTCGCGACGCTGTTCGCGGTGCGGTCGACCCTGAACCTCTACAGCCAGATCGGCATGATCCTCCTCATCGGCCTCGTGACCAAGAACTCGATCTTGCTGGTCGAGTACACCAACCAGCTGAAGGCCCGCGGCATGGATACGGTGGCCGCGGTGATCGAGGCGGGCCGGATCCGCCTGCGGCCGATCCTCATGACGTCAGTGGCGACGATCATGGGCGCGCTCCCCGTGGCCATGGGGCTTGGCGCCGGCTCGGCGTCCCGGCGGCCGCTCGGGTACGCCATCGTGGGCGGCATCTTCTTCTCCACGGTGCTCACGCTGTTCGTGGTGCCCGTGGCGTATGTGCTGCTCGACCGCTTGACGGCGCGGGAACCGCGCGATCTGCGGGCGAGCGAACCCGTGGAGGCCGACTGATGCTGCCCCTCGTCGCGGCTCTACATCTCCAGCTCCAGTTCCAGCTCCAGGTCGTGGATGCGGCTCCCGATTCGGTTCCGACCGTCACGTTGTCCGAGGCGCTTCGCCGGGCGACCGGCCTCGACCCGAACTACGTGGCGGCCGTCGGCCAGGTGGACAACGCCGCCTGGGCGCGACGCAGCGCGTTCTCGGTCTTCGTCCTGCCCTCCATGACTCTGAGCACCGACTTCGCCTGGCCGAATCCGCAAAGCGTCAACTTCGTCACATTCCAGAAGGTGCCGCGTCAAGTGACGGCGCAGCTCACCGCCCGTTACGACCTGTTTCTGGGTGGGCAGAAGCTCGCCGAGCTGTCCCGCTCGGGGGCGGCGCTGGAGGGGGCCCACGCGGGCGAGCTCGCGGCGCGGTTCGCGGCGGCGCTGCTCACCGAGTCCGATTACTATGCGGTGCTGGCGGGCCAGGAGCTGCAACGGGTGGCGCGCGAGCGCGTGCGGCGCGCCGAGGAGCAGTTGGCGGTGGCGCGGGCCCGAGTCGCGACGGGGGCGGCGGTGCAGACCGATTCGCTGCAGCTGCGTCTCGAGCTGACGCAGGCGCGCGTGAGTTTGCTCGAGCAGGAGTCGGCGCTGCGGCTCGCGCGGCTCGAGCTGGGGCGGCGGGTGGGGGTGGCGGGACCGGCGGACGCTGCGCCCCTCGATACCGCTCCGGCGCCGGAGCTACCCCTCAGCCTGGCCGATGCGATCGCGCAGGCCGCGACTCAGGGGCCTCAGTACCGTGTGGCGCAGGCGAACGAGCGGGCCGCCAGCGCGGCGTTCCGCGCCACGCTGGGTCAGTACCTCCCCCACGCGACGCTGACCTTCAACGCACTCGCCTTCGACACGCTATTCTTTCCGTCGGACTTCAAGCGGACGACGTTTACCCTCGGGGTGTCCTTCCCGCTCTGGGACAACGGGCAGCGCGAGGTTGCGCTGAGCCAGGCGCGGGTGAACCGCGACGTCGCGCGAGCGATTCGTCAGGACATGGACCGGGCCGTGCAGCACGACGTGACCGCCGCGTACGACGGCTACGTCACCGCGCGCGCCAGCGCCGAGCTCGCGGGCGAGGGGCGGCGAGTGGCGCGAGAAAACTTCCGCGTGCAAGAGAGCCGCTACCGGGCGGGCGCGACAACGATCCTCGACCTCCTCAAGGCGCAGTCCGACCTCGACGACGCGGAGTCCGCTCTGGTGCAGGCGCGGTACGCGACGCGACTGGCGCTGGCGGGGCTCGAGACCATCCTCGGCCGGCGTCTCTTTACCGAACCGGAACGATGAGCGACCGCGACAGGGCGCGTCGAGCGTGGTGCGCAGCGGCGGTGGTGGTCGTCGTCGTCGCCGGGGCGTGCAAGAAGAGCCGGGCCGGTGGACCGGGGGGCGTCGGGGGCGGCGGCCCGATGGGCCTCCCCGTCGAGGTCGCCGTTGCCCGCATCGACACGGTGCGCGACGAGATCACCGCGACGGGTGAGATCGAAGCGGTGCAGTCGATCGACCTGCGCCCGGAGGTGGACGGGCGGATCGTCGACATCCTGGTCCGCGAGGGCCAGGAGGTCGAGAAGGAGGCGCCGCTCTTCAAGGTGGACGACGCTCAGCTCCGGGCCCAGGTGGCCCAACTCGAGGCCCAGCGCGACCTGGCACAGCAGGCGTTGGCGCGGACGAAGGACCTGGCAAATCAGAATGCCTCGTCGGCCGCGGACCTGGAGCGCGCCGAGGCGACGGCCCGGAGCGCGCAGGCGGAGTACGACCTCCAGCGCATCAGACTCGAGCGCACGACCGTGCGGGCGCCGTTCACCGGCGTGGTGGGGCAGCGGTACGTCAGCCTGGGGGACTACGTCACAACCAGCACGCGCCTCGTGTCCCTCCACACGGTGAACCCGCAACGCGCCTCCTTCCCGGTGCCGGAGCGGTTCGCGCGGCTGCTGCGCCCCGGACAGAAAGTCACGTTCCGGGTCGCGGCAATTCCCGGTCGCGATTTCACGGGGCAGGTGGACTTCGTGGACCCCGTCATCCAGCTGCCGGGCCGCACGATCATGGTGAAGGCCCGGGCCCCGAACGGCCAGCGGCTGCTGCAACCGGGGATGTTCATCGAGGCGCGGCTCGTCACCGCGGTGCGCCCCGGGGC
>QHVD01000174.1:5971-6462 GCA_003222235.1 Gemmatimonadota bacterium
GCAGGGCGCGAACGTCGTTTGGGTCGTGAGCGACGGGAAGGCGGAGCGGCGCTCCGTGACTCTCGGCGTTCGCACGCCGGGCTTCGTCGAGGTGACCACGGGCGTCGATGCCGGCGCACAGGTTGTGGTGGGGGGCCTGGAGCTGCTCGCCCCCGGCGCGCCTGTGCAGGCGAAGCTGGTGGACCGCGTCCCGCGAGCAGCGCCCGCAGGCTCCGACCGGCCCTAGCCCGGTGTCGTCTCGATCGCCGGGGCACGCTCTTGCGAATTGGCGTCCGATTTCTCAACCTTGGACTCTTGATCAGGAGAGAAGGGAAACAGGCGATGGCGGGAACCCCGAAACGCAGGCCGACGACCAAGCGCGCAGGCAGGGTGAAGGAGGGTCGGCCGGTTCACGGCCCGGCGGCCCCCTCTGACGAGGAGGTTCGCCGGCGGGCCTACGAGCTGTACCGGGAGCGCGGCGAGGAGCCCGGCCACGAGCTCGACGACTGGAC
>QHVD01000594.1 GCA_003222235.1 Gemmatimonadota bacterium
TGGTCGCCCACCTGATCAAGGAAGGGAACAACTATCTCTGCAGCGCGGCGTCCGGTATGAAGCAGCCGGACGCGGACAAGTTCGCGGGGACGGACCCCAAGGACAAGCTCGTGGAGGGGCTGAAGGAGTCCTTCAAGTTCTGCGAGACCGCGCTGGCCCAGGTCCAGGACGCGCAGCTGGGCGACAGCATCGACTTCTTCGGCGGTCGCAAGGTCACCAAGGCAGTGGCGGCTCTGATCACCGTGGCCGACTGGGCGGATCATTACAGCCAGATGGCCATCTACCTGCGCCTGAACGGCCACCTACCGCCGACGGCGAAGAAGGCCGGGGATTAGCGGTCTCTCAGGATCTCCCGTGCTGCGTTGTACCCGCAGGCGCCCATCACGCCGCCGCCGGGGTGCGTCGCGGCGCCGCACAGGTAGACGCCCTCGACAGGGGTGCGGTGGTCCAGCCGGCGATCCCACATCTGGTCGGGCATCGCCTCGCCCTGGAAGATGTGGCCGCCGGTGAGGCCGATNNNGTCATCGCCCCCTGGAAGATGTTCCCGCCCGTAAGCCCGAAGCGGCGCTCGAGGTCGAGAGGGGAGAGTACCTGCCGGTCGATCACGGCGCGCTGGAAGTTCGGCGCGTATTCGCTGAGCACGTCGAAGCAACGGTCCGCGAACCGGTCCTTGTCGCGGTCCCAGTCGGCGTTGCGCAGCTGATAGGGCGCGTACTGCGCGAAGACCGACATCACGTGCTTTCCGGCGGGCGCCACCGTCGGGTCCACCACAGAGGGAATGGTGCACTCGAGGATGGGATTGGCGGACGGGCGGCCGTATTTGGCGTCGTCGAACGCCTGCTCCATGTAATCGAGGGAGGACGCGATGTGGATCGTGCCCCGCAGGTGCGCATGGGGCGGCAGCCCACCCGCTGCCCCCACAGCGAAGTCGGGGAGCTCGCTCAGCGCGACGTTGATCTTGAACGACGCGCTGCTGTAGTCGATCGCCCGCACCGCCGCCACGAACTCATCGGGCAGCTCCTTCGGATCGACGAGCTTCAGGAACGTGACGTGCGCGTCCGCGCTGGACGCGACCCGCGGCGCCCGGAGCTCGGAGCCGTCCTCCAGCGCCACACCTTCCACCCGACCGTTCCGAACCATGATCTTCGCCACCGGGCTGTTCGTCCTTATTTCGGCGCCTCGCTCCGTCGCGGCCGCCGCGAGCGCCTGCGAGATCCCGCCCATCCCCCCGCGCACGTAGCCCCAGACGCCACGCGCGCCGTTGCACTCACCCATGACGTGGTGGAACAGCAGGTAGGCGGTGCCCGGCATGGATGGCGAGGCCACGGCGCCGATGATCGCATCGGTTGCCAGAACGACCTTGAGCTCCTCGGACTCGAACCAGCGGTCGAGTATCGACCGTGCGGCGCCCGTGACGACTTCGACGGCGCGCGGGCCGTCGGCACCGAGCTTCAGGAAGCGCCAGCCCAGCCGCGCCAGCGCCAGCAGGTCGCGGGGCCGGAGCGACCACGGGTCGGGCGGCGTCTGGAGCAGGGTTGGCTCGATAAACCGCGCCACGCGTTCGAGCATCGCCTCGTAACGGGGCAGGGCCTCCACATCGCGCTTCGAGAACTTGGCGACCTCGCGGCGAACGAGCTCCTCGTCCGGGCCGAGCAGCAGGTAGCGACCGCCGGGGAAGGGCGTGAAGGACGAGGGATTGCGTGGCAGCATCTCGTAGCCGTGGCGGTGCAGGTCCAGGTCGCGGACGATCTCGGGCCGGAGCAGGCTGTTCACGTAGGAGGCGGTCGAGACCTTGAACCCGGGCCAGATTTCTTCGGTGACGCAGGCGCCGCCGACGACGTCCCGCCGCTCGAGGACGAGCACCGCCATCCCGGCCCGCGCAAGGTAGCCCGCGGTGACGAGGCCGTTGTGTCCGGCCCCGACGATGATGACGTCGTACGAAACGGGCATGCGGTCCCTTCTGATGTCAGCCGGGGTCCACTATGTTAAGCAATGACGCACCGGCTGGGATGGAGGCCCTGCATGGGGAAGGGGAGCGGGCTTCTATGACGGCAGCTCATCCGCTCGCGTCGTCCGCGTGTGCCTCCCACAAAGCCCCTCACGATGCGGCACCCCCACCCGCTCCCAGCCGCGTCGAGCCGGTCACCCTGCGCGTGACCAACGCCAACTGGTCGGACGTTCGAATCTATCTGGTGCGCTCGGGAATGTGGCTCCGGCTGGGTCTCGTGACCAGCTACAGCAGCGCCGAGTTTACAGTCCCGCCGGACTTCGCAAGCCAGAGCGGCTCGGTGTTGGTCGTTGCGCGCCCGGTGGCCGGCCGGGGATCGTGGTCCCAGGAGC
>QHVD01000175.1 GCA_003222235.1 Gemmatimonadota bacterium
GCGGCGGCGTTCCGGCCCCTCGTGGTGACCTACCGCAACGGCGCCCCCGTGCGCCTCGAGGACGTCGGGCAGGTGCTGGACGACGTGCAGGACAACAAGAGCGCGGCCTGGTTCAACGGGAGCCGGGCGATCGTACTCGCCATCCAGCGGCAGCCCGGCACGAACACCGTGGCCGTCGCGGCCCGCGTGCGCACCGTCATGCAGAGTCTCAAGCAGCTGCTCCCCGCCTCGGTCGACCTGCAGCTGCGCTCCGACCGCTCGGAGTCGATCCGCGCCTCGCTCGCCGACGTGCAGTTCACGCTGTTCCTGACTCTGGGCCTGGTCGTCCTGGTGATCTTCCTGTTCCTGCGCAACCTCTCGGCGACGGTCATCCCCAGCCTGGCGCTGCCGTTCTCGCTGGTGGGGACGTTCGCGGTGATGTACGCGCTCGACTACAGCCTCGACAACCTCTCGATGATGGCGCTCACGCTGTCGGTCGGGTTCGTGGTGGACGACGCCATCGTCATGCTCGAGAACATCGTGCGCCACATGGAGAAGGGAACACCGCCGCTCCAGGCGGCGTTCGCCGGGTCGCGCGAGGTGGGCTTCACGATCCTCTCCATGACGCTGTCGCTCGCCGCGGTGTTCATCCCTGTCTTGTTCATGGGCGGGATCGTCGGACGGCTGTTACACGAGTTCGACGTGACGATAGGCGCCGCCATCCTCGTGTCCAGAGAGGAGTCGCTAACCCTGACGACGATGCTGTGCAGCCGTTTCCTCAAGCCGCCGCGCGAGGCCCATCACGGCAGGTTCTACGAGGCGTCGGAGCGTGTGTATCAGAGAGTGCTGCGCTGGTACGAGGAGAGCCTCGCCTGGGTGATGGAGCGGCGGCCCGCAGCGCTCGCGCTCTCCGCCGTGATCCTGCTCGGCACAGTAGCGCTGTTTGCGGTGGTCCCCAAGGGTTTCCTGCCCAGCGAGGACAACTCCCAGATCTTCGGGACCACGGAGACCGTGGAGGGCACGTCGTTCGACGACCTGGTCAGCCATCAGCTACAGGTCATGGCGGTCCTGCAGCAGGATCCCAACGTGGACGCGACGATGTCTTTCCTGGGCGGTGGCACGATCAACCAGGGACGCGTCTTTATGCAGCTCAAGCCCCGGTCCCAGCGCAAGATGAGCGTGGACGAGCTGATCCGCTACTTCAGTCGCAAGCTGTCCGGCATCCCCGGGATCCAGGTATTCCTCCAGAACCCGCCGCCGATCCAGATCGGCGGCCGCCGCACCAAGAGCCTGTATCAGTTCACACTCCAGAGCCCCGACCGGATCGCGTTGGATGACAACGCAACGCGGTTCGCGGCCGAGCTGCGGAAGCTGCCGGATCTCATCAACGTCACGAGCGACCTCCAGATCTCGAACCCGCAAGCGACCGTAACGATCAACCGGGATCGGGCCGCCGCGCTCGGGGTCACGGCCGAGCAGGTCGAGGAGGCGCTGTACGACGCGTACGGCTCGCGTCAGGTCTCGACGATCTACACGGCGACCAATCAGTACTGGGTGGTGATGGAGCTCTTGCCCCAGTACCAGCAGGATCTCTCGGCGCTGAGCCTGCTGTACATCCGCTCCCAGAAGGGCACGCTCGTGCCGCTCGCGTCGCTCGCCACCCTGAGCTCGAGCGTCGGCCCGCTCACCGTGAACCACGCGGGGCAGTTGCCGTCGGTCACGATTTCGTTCGACCTGCGGCAGGGAGTCGCGATCGGGACCGCGGTCGCCCAGGTGCAGCGCATCGCGCGACAGACGCTCCCGTCGAGCATCACGACCAGCTTCTCGGGCACCGCCCAGGCGTTCCAATCGAGCCAGGCGGGGCTCCTTGTCCTGCTGGTCCTCGCCGTGTTCGTGATCTACATGGTGCTGGGGATCCTGTACGAGAGCTTCATCCACCCGCTCACGATCCTCTCGGCGCTGCCGTTCGCCGGGTTCGGGGCGCTCCTGACGCTGCTCATCTTCCGGGTCGAGCTGACCGTGTACGCCTTCGTCGGCGTGATCATGCTCGTCGGGCTCGTGAAGAAGAACGGCATCATGATGATCGACTTCGCGCTCGAAGCGCAGCGGCTCGAGGGGAAGTCCCCGAGAGAGGCGATCCTGCAGGCGTGCAGCATCCGGTTCCGGCCGATCATGATGACCACGATGGCGGCGCTGATGGGCACGCTCCCGATCGCGCTGGGCGTGGGCGTGGGCTCCGAGTCACGCCGGCCCCTCGGCATCGCGGTGGTGGGCGGTCTCGCGTTCTCGCAGTTCATCACCCTGTACGTGACGCCGGTGATCTACACGTACCTGGACGCCCTGCAGCAACGGTTGGGCCGCGTGGCGCCGCTCGGGTCGCGCCCCCCCGCGGCGGCGGCCGAGCCCGAGGCGGCCCCGGCCGACTGACGCGAAGTGGCAGAGCGGCGCCCGGCCTCGAGGTGATCCGCCTCGGCCTGCGGGCTAACTGGCGCCAGTTCGCCCTCCTCGTCGTCGTCAACGCGTTCGTGGGCGCGATGGTGGGGCTAGAGCGCGCGGTGCTGCCGCTGCTGGCGCAGGCGGAGTTCGGTCTCGCGTCCAGGGCGGCCACGCTTTCGTTCCTCGTCGGCTTCGGCGCGGTGAAGGCCGCCGCCAACCTCGCCGCCGGCGGGCTCGCGGATCGGGTGGGTCGCAAGCGCATCCTGGTCGCCGGCTGGCTCGCCGGGGTTCCCGTCCCGTTCCTGCTCATCTGGGCGCCGAGCTGGGGATGGGTGGTTTTTGCGAACGTGCTGCTCGGCATCAACCAGGGGCTCTGCTGGTCGACAACGGTCATCATGAAGATCGACCTCGTGGGCCCCGAGCGCCGCGGTCTCGCGATGGGCTTGAACGAGTTCGCGGGGTACGTCGCCGTGTCGCTCGCCGCGCTCGCCACCGGGTATCTCGCGGCCGCCCACGGGCTGCGGCCCGCGCCCTTTTACCCGGGGATCGCGTTCGCGCTGATCGGCCTCGGACTCTCCGCTTTCGCGGTCCGCGACACAGCGGAGTTCGCGCAGCTCGAAGGCCGGCGGGCCGGGGGCCCCGCGCCCACCAGATCGTTCGGGCAGATCCTCCTGCTCACGAGCTGGAGGGACCGGACGCTGTTCGCCGCCAGCCAGGCCGGACTCGCGAACAACCTCAACGACGGCGCGATGTGGGGGCTGTTGCCGATCTTGCTCGCTGCGCGTGGTCTGCCGCTCGACCGCATCGCGCTCGTCGCCGCCGCGTACCCGGCAGTCTGGGGAGCCACGCAACTAGCCACGGGCTCGCTCAGCGACCGGTGGGGGCGCAAGTGGATGATCGCGGGCGGCATGTGGCTGCAGGCGGGGGCGCTGGCGCTGTTCGTGATCGGCTCCGACCTCGTCGCCTGGCTCAGCGCCGCGGTGCTGCTCGGCCTCGGGACGGCGCTCGTGTACCCCACGCTCCTGGCGGCGGTGTCCGACGTGGCGCACCCCACGTGGCGGGCCTCGGCCGTGGGAGTCTACCGCCTGTGGCGGGACGGCGGGTACGCGGTGGGGGCGCTCCTGGCCGGATGGTGCGCCGACGCGTGGAGCGTCCCGGCGGCCGTCGCGGTGGTGGGCGGGGTCACCTTCGCTTCCGGGCTGATCGTGGCTCTCGTAATGTCGGAGACGCTGCCGCGGCCGGAACCCGCTCCGTGACTCCCTGGCCGTAACGCGCCGCGACGTACTCCTCGAGGATTTTCAGGAAATCGGCGACGAGGGTCCCTCCTTTGAGGGTCAGCTTCAACCGGCCGTCCACGTAGACCGGGGCTTTCGGCTCCTCGAACGTCCCGGGGAGTGAAATCCCGATGTCGGCGTGCTTCGACTCGCCGGGCCCGTTCACGACGCAACCCATAACCGCAACGCGCAGCGTCTCCACTCCGGGATAGCGCTCCCGCCAGACCGGCATCCGCTCCTTCAGATGCGTCTGGATCTGCTCGGCCATCTCCTGGAAGAACGTCGATGTCGTGCGACCGCACCCCGGGCACGCCGACACCTGGGGCGTGAAGCTGCGGAGCCCCAGCGACTGGAGGATCTGCTGGGCGACCTGCACCTCCTCGGTGCGGTCCCCGCCCGGGGGTGGCGTGAGGGAGACACGGATCGTGTCGCCGATACCCTCCTGCAACAGGATCGCGAGGCCGGCCGTGCTCGCGACGACTCCTTTCGCTCCCATCCCCGCCTCGGTGAGCCCGAGGTGCAGCGGGTAGTCGGAGAGCCCGGCGAGCCGCCGATAGACGTCCACCAGATCCCGCACCCGCGAGACCTTGGCCGAGAGAATGATCCGGTCGTGCGGCAGGCCGCACTCCTCGGCCAGCTCGGCCGAGCGCATCGCGCTTTGCACCAGAGCCTCGATCATCACTTCCCCGGAGTCGTGCGGCTCGGGGCGCCGCGCGTTCTCGTCCATCAGCTCGGTGAGGAGCTGCTGGTCGAGACTGCCCCAGTTGACCCCGATGCGCACCGGCTTTCCGTTCGCGAGTGCGACTTCGATGATCGCGCGGAAGTTCTCGTCGCGCCGCCGCGCGCCCACGTTCCCCGGGTTGATGCGGTACTTGGCGAGGGCTGCGGCGCATTGCGGATGCTTGGTGAGCAGAAGGTGGCCGTTGTAGTGGAAGTCGCCGATGACCGGCACACTCACGCGCGCCACGATTTCCGGCACGGCCCGGGCGGCCTCCTCGTTGTTGACGGTGACGCGCACCAGCTCGCTCCCCGCCTGGTGCAGGGCGCGCGCCTGCGCGACCGTCGCGTCCACGTCCGCGGTGTCGGTATTGGTCATGGACTGAACGACGATCGGGTGGAGGCTGCCCACCTTCACGCCGCCGACGTCCGCGGTTGCCGTTCTCCTGCGAGTAAGAGAGGGACCACTCACGGGGGGAAATATATGCGGGCTCGGGGTCCCCGGGCTTGCACCCGGGGTCAGTCCCCGGGCTTGCGCCCGGGGTCAGTTGGCCGGTCTAGAAGAGCTTGTCGGTGATCACGACCGTGAGCTGGAGCGACGTGAGGACCATCTTGCCTTGCAGCAGCGTCAACCCGGAATTCGTTCCTCGGGCGACGAGTCGGAACCACAGCTCCGACTTCGTGAACAGCGAGTTTGCACCCGCGTTGAGCTTGCCCTGGATCGTGTCCACAACTGTAGCGTTCCCCGACACGCTCTTGGGAGAAACACTGAAGGCGAGAGCGGAAGGATCGTAGCTACCGGCCGAGTCCGCAGCGAGAAATAGCTGAGTGGCAATGG
>QHVD01000176.1:0-2508 GCA_003222235.1 Gemmatimonadota bacterium
AGCTCCTGAAGACCGAGGAAGAGCTGACGTTTCGCCGGGCCGGGATCGCCCGCCTGCGCACGTACCTCGCGAGCGTCCAGGCCCGGCAGGCGGCGGGTCAGGGTGTAGCCGACGACGTCCTCAAGACACAGGTGCGCCTCAGCGCCGCAACAGCCGACCTCGAGGATGCGGCGCGCCGGCTCGACCTGGCCCGGTTCGAGCTCAACGATCTCCTCGGTCGGGCTCCGGACGGGCCGGTCGAGCTCGCGCCCCTTCCCCCGCCAGGGCCGCCGCCCGCCGACTCGACCGGAGAGCCATGGGCGACCGCGCCTGACGTGCGCTCCGCAGAGGCGGACGTGGACGCTGCACTGTCGAATGTGACCGTCGCGCGCGCCGGACGCCGGCCCCATTTGTCCTTCAGCGCCGATGCCGGCGCGCTCCCGCTTTTTCCGGGCTCGGAGGTCGGTACGGGACTGAACAACGGCCAGGGTTGGGGCATGGAATTCACCTTCTCGCTGAGCTGGCCCGTCTGGGACGCGGGCGTCTACCGGGCGCGGCTCGATCAGGCCCGGGGAGGAGCGGAGCGAGCCCGGCAGGCGGCGACTGCCGTCCGCCGGGAGGCGCGCCTGGAATGGCGGCGCGCGCTCGCCGAGCTCGGGAGCCGCTACCGCGAGGTGCAAATCCGCAGCGGCAACGTCCCCATCGCCCAAGACTCCTACCTCCGAGCGGAGAGCCTCTACCGCGGCGGAGCCGCGACCGCACTCGACGTGCTCGACGCCTTCACGCAGTGGCTCGACGCGAGCGAAGCAGCGGCCGAAGCGACGCTGGGGTACCGGGAAGCCGCCGCGCGTCTGCTCCGCTGGGGGACGCCGTGAGTCGCGCGCTTCTGGCGGCGTTCGCCGGGGCCGCCCTGGCGGGATGCGGCCGTGCCGAGGGGGACGGTGGCGCGGCCGCGCGTGAGTCTACCGTCGTACGCGGAGCGGTCCCGGTGCGGACCGCCCCAGTCGCCCGCATGACGCTGCAGGAGACCGTGAGCGGGCCGGGCCGCACGGAAGCGCTGCGGCAGGTGCGGGTGCGCGCGCCGTTCACGGGGACGCTGGTAGCCCTTCGGGTCGCCGACGGCGACGGCGTCGCTCGGGGAGAGGAGATCGCGGCGCTCGTGTCCCGCAACAGCGCCGCGGCGCTCGCCGGAGCGCGGGCGATGCTCGACGCCGCAAGCACGGCCGCGGATTCGGGCGACGCCCATCGCGCCCTCGAGCTCGCGCAGCGGGGCCTCGTGCAGGCGCCGCTGCGCGCACCAGAGGGGGGCGTCGTCCTGTCACACGCGGCGAACGAGGGGGACCTCGTGAACGAGGGCGACGACATCGTCACCGTCGCCGTCGCCGGCTCGGTCGTTTTCGTGGCGCAGATCGTCCAGAGCGACCTCGCACGCGTGCGACCCGGCCAGACGGCCACGGTAGAGCTCGCGGCGCGCCCGGGGCCGGTGCGCGGTGTGGTTCACGCCATTCTCCCCGCGGCCTCGAGCGAGAACCTCAGCGCGCCGGTGCGAATCGACGTCGCCGCGCTGCCCGGGCCCGTGGCACTCGGCCTGTTCGGGACGGCACGAATCACCGTGGGGAAGCGGACCGGGGCGCTGGTGGTCCCCGCCGCCGCGGTGCTGCGGGACGACGTGTACGGTACGTCCCGCGTCGCCGTCGTCCTGCCCGACGGGACCGCGCGCTGGGTCCAGGTCACAACCGGGATTCGGGAGGGCGACGCCGTCGAGATCACGGCCCCCCCTCCCTCCCCCCAACCCGCGCTCGCCGTCGGCACGCCCGTGATCGTCGCGGGCCAGGTGGGGCTCCCCGACGGCGCCCGCGTCCAGGCGCAGCCGTGAGCCTGGTCCGCCGCGCGCGCCGCCGGGCCGTCGCGCTCGGCGCGCTGCTCGTGGTCCTCGCGGCGGCAGGCGTATACGAGGCGCTCGGGCTCCCCGCCGCCATCTTGCCGTCGGTCACGTTCCCGCTCGTCAAGGTCATCGCCGACGTGGGGAAGAGCCGGCCGCCCGCATGATGCCGACCGTCACCCGGCCGCTCGAGGAGGCCATGGCCCGCGTGCCGGGCGTCCGCCTGGTGCGGTCCATCACGTCGCGCGGGTCCTCCGAGATCACCGCCCTGTTCGCCTGGGGCACGGACATGAAGGACGCGCTCCAGCGCGCCCAGGCGGAGACCCAGCGGATCCGGACCGACCTGCCTGCCGAGACGCGAGTCGACGTGGAGTGGATGAACCCCGCCGTCTTCCCCATTCAGGGTTACGCACTGACGTCCGCGACGCGTACGGCGGCGGAGCTCCGCGAGCTGGCGGAGTACACCCTCAAGCCCGCGCTGATCCGGATCCCAGGAATCGCGCAGGTCGAGATCCAGGGGGGACGGCTGCGGGAGTTCGAGGTACGGCTCGATGCACGGACCCTCCAGGGCCGGCGCCTCGCGGTGCAGGACGTCATCACGGCCATCAAGGAAAACCACGATGTCCGCTCGGCCGGCCTGGCCGAGC
>QHVD01000176.1:2689-4649 GCA_003222235.1 Gemmatimonadota bacterium
CGATGGGCGGCCGGCGGTGCTCGTGAACGTGATCCGTCAGCCGTCCGCCAACACGGTCGCGATCGCAGAAGCGGTGCGGGCGCTGTTTCGCGACCGGCCCGACCTGCTCCCGGCCGGCGTCCGCTGGTCGAACTTCTACGACCAGGCGCAGTTCGTCTCGGACTCGGTGCGCGGCACGCGGGACGCGATCCTCATCGGGGTCGGCCTGGCGGCGCTGGTGCTGCTCGTGTTCCTGAGGCGGCCGCGGCTGACCCTGATCGCCGTGCTGTCCATCCCGTTCACCGTTGCCATCGTCCTGCTGCTGCTCGGGGTCACTGGACAGACGATCAACCTGATGACGCTCGCGGGCGTCGCCGCGGGCGTAGGGCTGATCGCCGACGACGCGATCGTCGTGGTCGAGAACATCGAGCGGCACCACGCCGGGGGCGAGCGCGGAGACGAGGCGGAGCGCGGCATCCTGGAGCTCGCTCCGGCGCTGGTAGGCTCGAGCCTGTCCACGATCGTGATCCTCCTGCCGTTCGCCGCGCTGTCGGGCGTCGTGGGGGCGTTCTTCCGGCCGCTCGCGCTGACTATGGCGCTCGCGCTCGTCGTCTCGTTCTTCATCGCCGCGCTGGCAGTCCCCGTGGCCGTGAGCCGCTTCGGCTTTCGGCGGGGGGCCGAGCGACCCCGGGCCCCGCCACGATCGCTGCCGGCCCACGGGCGCGCGGTCGAGTGGTTCGTCGCCCACGGCAGCGCGGGGGCGGGCGCCCTGGCCCTGCTCCTCGTCGTCTCGCTCGCCGCATACCGGCTGATCGGCACGGACTTCCTGCCGCACATGGACGAGGGCTCGATCATCCTCGATTACTGGACGCCTCCGGGGACGTCGCTCACGGACACCGACGAGATGCTGGGCCAGGTGGAGCGCGTCATCCTGGCGCTCCCCGACGTGGCGAGCTACTCCCGGCGCACCGGAACGCAGCTCGGCTTCTTCATCACGGAGCCCAACCGCGGCGACTACGTCATCAAGCTGAAGCCGCTCGGCCGGCGCCGCCCGGTGGACGAGGTGATCGCCGACCTGCGCGACACGATCCAGGCGATCGAGCCCGCCGTTCGCACCGACTTCGGCCAGCTGCTCGAGGACAACATCGGCGACCTGACGGGCGGCGCGCCGCAGCCGATCGACATCAAGGTTTTCGGGGACGACCCGGAGCTGCTCGCGGCGAAGGCGAAGGAGGTGGCGCGGGCGATCGCGGGCGTGCAGGGAGTGGAGGACGTGTTCGACGGTATCGTCATCGCCGGCCCGCCGCTCTGGATCCGCGTCGATCCCCGGGCGCTGGCCCGCTACGGCCTCACGACCGACGCCGTCCAGGCGGCCGTGGAGCCGGCCGTCACCGGCACGGTCGTCGGTCAGGTTCTGGTGGGCGACCGCATGTACGACCTGCGGGTGTTTCTCCGGCAGAATGGCCCCCTGGGCGAGGTCCGCATCAGAGCGCCCGGCGCCCCCGGGGCGCTGCTCCCCCTCGCCCAGCTCGCCGCCATCTCGACCGGAGCGCCCGAGGCCGAGATCAACCGCGAGAACCTCAAGACGTTCGTGGGCGTCACGGCGCGGCTTGCGGGACGCGATCTCGGGAGCGCCATGGGCGAGATCCGGCGTCGCATCGCCACGCAGGTGACGCTCGCGCCCGGAATGTCGATCACCTACGGCGGGCAATACGAGCAGCAGCAGCAATCGTTCCGGGGGCTCCTTGCCGTGCTGCTCGCGAGCCTCGTGTTGGTCTCGGTCGTCGTCCTGTTCGAGTTCGGCGACTGGCGCGCGCCGCTCGTGACGTCGGCGTGCGCGATCGCCGCGCTCGCGGGGGTGCTGCTCGCGCTCGTCGTGACGGGGATGACGCTGAACGTGTCGAGCTACGTAGGCGCGATCCTGATCGTGGGCCTCGTGGGCGAGAATGCGATCTTCGTGATCCACGAGGCGCGACTCGAG
>QHVD01000176.1:4749-10524 GCA_003222235.1 Gemmatimonadota bacterium
CTCGCAATCGGCCAGGGGGCGCAGCTCATGCAGCCCTTGGCAGTCGGCGTGATCGGAGGGTTCGTCCTGTCGGGGCCGATCGTGCTGCTCGTTCTCCCGAGTCTGTATCGCTTGCTCGATCCAGCCGGGCGGCTCGCCGGCGAGGAGTGACGCCGAGCTCCTCGTGCGCTACCGGCGATGGGCAGGCTCGTCCCAGGCCACCTCGAAGAACCCGTTGCAACGCGGGCAGCGCATCCGCGCAGGGTGCCCGACCAGCGACGCCCGAGTGCGGCAACTCGGGCAGACCCCATAATCGGTCAAATTCTCCGGAAGACCCGCCGCATTGCGAGGGTCCGGGACCACGCTCCATCGCGAGGGAGGTGTGGCTCGCAACTCGAGGAGGGAGCGTGTGACGGACAGCGGTGCGCGCCCGACGTCGAGCGTGACCTCCCGGGCCGCGAGCCGGATCACTCGGTACCAGGCGCCACGCCGTAGCGGGCATTTCACTCCGGCCTGCAAGCGGGCCCACTCCGATCCAGGCATTCTCCAACCTCGGGTGCCGAACAGTCGAAGGCTGGCACACCAGCGCCGCGGTGTCAACCGGCGTAGTCGCGCATCGAGCTTTGGGCCGGTATTTTCGAGCGCGTCCTCCAAGGAGACCGGTATATGCCCGAGGCCTCGCCGCGCGGCCGCTTCATCTGGCACGAGCTGATGACCACCGATCCCGACTCGGCGGTCCCCTTCTACAAAAAGGTCGTGGGCTGGAACGTCCAGTCGTGGGAGCCCGACCCGACCTACCGCCTGTGGACCATGGGCGACTCGCCGATGGGTGGCCTGATGCCGCTCCCCGAGCACGCGCAGCGCATGGGCACGCCACCGTACTGGCTCCCGTACGTGGCCGTGCCCGACGTGGATGCGACGGTCCGGCAGGCGACCTCGCTCGGCGCGCGCACCTACGTCGAACCGCGGGACATTCCCGTGGGGCGATTCGCGGTGCTCGCCGATCCCCAGGGCGCAACGTTCGCCCTATACAAGCCCGCCGTCGGCCAGCCGCCGACGAGCGATGACGCCGGGCTGGCCGATTTCTCCTGGCACGAGCTCGCCACCACGAACTGGCGGGCGGCCTGGGACTTCTATCACGCGCTATTCGGCTGGGAGAAGACCGAGGCGATGGACATGGGCGCGGCCGGCATCTACCAGATGTACCGGCGCGGGGCCGGGGGACCCACGCTCGGCGGGATGTACGACAAGTCGGCCGAGATGCCGGCGCCACCGCACTGGCTTTGCTACGTCACGGTGCCGAGCGCCGACAAGGCCGCCACGACGGTCAAACGGCTGGGCGGCCGAGTGATCTATGGCCCCGCGGACGTGCCGGGAGGCGGTCGCATCGCTCAGTGTCTCGACCCACAGGGCGCGATGTTCGCAGTGCATGCGACCGCAGCCGCACCGGCCCGGTCGGCGCGCAAGACGACGAAAGCCAATAAAACGAAAGCCAGTAAGAGGACCAAGCGGACGGTCAAGAAGGCGACGGCGAAGGCGCGCGTGAGCGCGAAGAAGAAGCGGCGGCGCTAGGCCGCGGTCACCTCCTGCGCGAGCCGCCGGACCCAGGCGTCGCGATCGCGCGCGTAGCGTGCCAGCACCTCGGCCGCGCGCGGATGAGGAATCTGCTTGAGGGCCAAGGCTGCCGTGGCTCGCACCTCGCTGCCCCAGCGCCGCCCGAACACGAGGAACTTGCGCGCCCGCAGCACGCCCTCCAGTGGGTCGATCGCGGCCGCGTCGTCCGATTGCCCGAGCGCCTGGCAGCACAGCACCGCATCGCTCGCCTGCTTCGTCCCCTCGAGGATCGCGGCAAGCGCGTGCACTCCGCCGGGCGTGTGAAACACCATCAAGGCGTGGATGGCCGCCCGAACCACCCAAGGATCCGAGTGGCGTGCCAACGGGAGAATCACGTCGATCAAGTCGTCCTGTCGCAGCCGCTCGAATAGCTGGAACGCGGCCCGCCGGACCTTGGGGCTGTCATCGAGGAGACAGTGTTGTAGCTCGTCCCGCAGGTCGTGCGTGACCGCGTCGATCACCTCGAGCAGGCGCGTGCGCGGGTCGACGAGTACCTCAGTCGCGAGCGCCCGCTTGATCTGCTCCGCGCCCGCCGGCCCCGCCTCGGCGACCAGCTTGGCCGCGAGCTGCCGCACGTGGAAGTTGCTCTCTTGCCTGATCACGGACAGGAGCACGGGAACGGCCGTCACTCCGAGCACGCCGAGAACCTGCGCGGCCCGCTCCAGGCGGTCGGGCTCGCCGGAGCGCATGTCTTCGTCGAGCAGCCTCAGGGCCGCCGCGTCGAGCCGGCCGTTGAGCGCCGCCGCGACATTCTTCGCCTCCCGCCCGGCCAGCTCCGCCATCTGCCGCTGGCGGGTCCTGAGCTCCAACAGAATCCGGGCAGCGAGCCGGTGGTCGCCCAACAGCACCGCGTTGCCCGCCATCGCGTGGAGCAGCTCGCTGAGCTCCCCCAGCACTTGCAACTCCGTCTCCGCGGCGACCGCGGCCACGAGAGAGCCCGCCGCCAGCTCGGCGTACTTGTGCCGCAGCCCGAAGATCAGCCGATGGAACAGGGCGTGGCACGCCTGCACGGTCCTGACCCGGCCCGCAGGGTCCTGATCCGGGAACCCGTCGAACACCCCGCGCAACAGCCTCCGGACCAGAGCGTGCTCGCCCTTGACCAGGAGCTCCTTGCCGAACCGCGGCAGGGCCTGCCGGAGGGCCTCCACCGGCTCCTGGGACAGCTGCTCGACCGCCACGGCATCCGTATCCGCTTCGGTCGCCGCCTCGCCGGCCGCCGCCGTCTCGCGGAGCAAGCCCTGCACCACGCTCACGGCATAGTGCCGCTGGTTGAACGCCAGGCCCGTGAGCCCCTCACGCCGGACGAAGTCGACCCAGAACCGGGGGTCGCTGCCGGACGGCAGGTCTCGCAACGCGCCCAGGAACGCCGCCACCTCGGTCGTCTGGACGTCGGCGTAGACCGTGACGCTCTGCAGCCCTGCATCACCGAGCAGGTCGATGACGGCGCTCGCGATGGTCTCGTAGCCGGAAGTGTCCACGCGGACGCCGTTCGCAAGCAAGGCGTGCTGCACGCCTGCCAGCGTCAGCGATTGCCGGCGGCGCACCGCGTCCTGGAGCGACGCGTGGAGCTGCTCCACCGCCTGGGTGACCACTTCGGCCTCCGGAGGGTACAGCTTGACCTTCTTGGCGGCGGTTTGGAGAGCGCGGAGGATCCGCGGAACTACCGCCAGCTCCTCGGGTTTCAGCTCCTCCTCTTGGTCGATGAGCCGCGCAGCGCGGACCCGGACGGTCTTGGCGTACCGCACCTGGTGCGCGTGGACGTGGGCCAGCCCGCGCTCGGCCACGGTCCGCTTCCAGAACCCGGGAGCGATGGCCGCGGGCTTCGTGTCGACGAGGGTCATGAGCAGCGCGCTCAACTCGGCCTCCGTGACGCCCCGCTCGAACATCAGGCCTTGCAGCTCGAAGCGATCGAGCAGGTCGAGGAACGAGCCGGCGAGCGCGCTCCATTCCGTGAGCTCGAGCCGTTGGCCGTTCGCGAGCAGCACCTGTCGGTCCTGCGACAGGTGCAGCCAGGCGTTCTTCGTGAACAGCTCCTCGAGCGCATCGCACAGTTGCTCGAGCGCCTGCGGGATCGCCTTGCTCTCCGGAGGATACAGCTGGTGGCTGCGCACGGCCGTCATGAAAGCGCGGAGCACGTTGGGCACGAGGGCGACGCTCTCCGGGGCGAGGCGCCCCTCGCCCTGGGCCTCTTCCTCCACTTCCTCGATCTTGTAGCGCGCCGCCTCCGCGGGGTCGAACACCATCTGGGCGTAACCGCGCTGCACCTGCTCGTAGCGCCGGGCCTTCTCCTCGTTCGCGGCGCGCTTGAAATGGTAGGCGAGCAGCGAGGCTGAGGGCAGGCGCCGCTGCTGGTAGAGGCCCTCCTGATATTCGCCGACGTGCTCGTGCAGCGCCTGGCGGCGGGTCTCGTCGATCGCCTCGTAGCTGATGTCCAGGACCTGCTTGCCGAGGAAGCGCATGACTTCTTCGTTGCGCTGGAAATCGAGGCTCACGAGCCCAAGAGCTTCGGCCCGGTCCAGGAACTCGAGCACGCGATTCTCGTCGACCTCGGCGCTGCCTGCCAGCATGCTCACCGGGACGCCCTCGCCGAACGTCGAAGCCTGTTCGAGCAGGCCCCGGGTCTCCGCGTCGAGGGCGGCGATCTTCTCCCTGACGATGTCCGCCAGCGATTGGGGCAGATAGCCCTCCTCGAGCGGCTCGATCACCCACTCCCGCCCGACGAGTGTCACCTTCCGGTCGGCCACCAGCTTCCGAATGATCTCGCCGAGGAAGAGCGGGTTCCCCTGAGTGATGCGAGCCAGGTCCTCTCCGAACGCGTCGCGCAACCGCAGGTTGGGGAACACACTCCGCAAGTAGTCGGTGATGTGTTCCTCGTTCAGGGCGCCGAGCTTCAGCCGACGGATGCCGAGCTCACCGGCCTGGGCCGAGCAGAAGCGCTCGATTGGCGGGGTTTCCCGCTCGGCCGCCCGAGACACGACCTCCAGCGCCGCGCCGCAGACGAGCACAGGAAGCTTCTGGCTCTGGAGCAGGGCCCGGAGCAGGAGCAGGGTCGCTTCGTCGGCGAGTTGCAAGTCGTCGATGATCAAGACGAGTGGCCGGCCGTCGACCACGAGGGGAACGAAACGCGCCAGCGTCGTGAAGGTGCGTTCCCGCCTCGTACTCTCGTCGCCGTCGGCCGCGGGCGGCGCGGCGTCGGCGACTTGGGGCACGATCCGGGCGAGGTGGGCCACCTCCTCGGAGCTGAGGCTCTGCACGACGGGCGCGCCCTTATCTTCCCGCTGGTTCAACAGGGCGCTCAGGATGCGCGTCGCGAGGTAGTACGGGCGAAAGGCTTCTTGCTGGTCGCACCCCACCCGCGCCACGGCGAAGCCCTCCGCGCCCGTGATGTTGCGCTCGATCGTGGCCAGCAGGGTGGACTTCCCCATCCCCGCCGTCCCGTCGAAGATGAGGAACTGGCTTCGCCCCCCCCCGAGGGCCACGAGCGCCTCCGAGACCGCGCGCAGCTCGGCGTCCCGCCCCACGATCCCGGAAGAAAGCAGCCGGTGGAGCGCGGTCCGGGGAAAGACCTTCTTCGGGTCCACGTCGGCCGCGGTCGCCGCCTGGTTTCGTCCCGACTGCTTGGCGTGATACAGGGCCGTGTCGGCCGCCTGCATGAGCTCGCGGCCCGTGGCCGCGTCTGCAGGCGCCGTGGCAGTACCGATGCTCAGCGTGACCCCGACCGTCCCCCCGACGTCGCGTAGCCGGAACGGCCGCTCCCGCACGCGCTGCAGCACCCGATTCGCCATCTCGTGCGCGCCCTCGCGGTCGGTCTTGGGCAGGAGCATCATGAACTCGTCTCCCCCAAACCGGACCGGCATCGCGATGTCGCCGGCCACTTCCTTGAGCACGGAGGCGACCCAGGTGAGCAGTTGGTCGCCCGCAGCGTGCCCGTGCGTGTCGTTGACGGCCTTGAAATGGTCGAGGTCGAGTGTCAGCAGGGAGAAGGGAAAGTCCGTGCCGCTGGTCCAGTGAACCTTGTGCTCCAGGTAGCTGTGCAGGAACCGGCGGTTGTGGATGCCGGTCAGCTCATCCTCGAAGATCAGACGGGACGGATCCCGTCCCGCCTGCTGGAGCAGGTCCAGGAGCTCAGTGGGCTGCATGGGGCCAACATTATACAACGGAGAGGGCGTCGGGCGCGCCAGC
>QHVD01000177.1 GCA_003222235.1 Gemmatimonadota bacterium
CTCCACCTCGCCGAAGATGTCGGGGATCGAAAGGCAGCCCTCCTCGGCCGTCTCGGTGGCCTCACTCGCGTGCACGATGCGGGGGTTGATCAGGACCAGCGGCGGCGGGTCATCCTCACCCACGTCCACGACGGCGACGCGCAGGGCGACGCCCACCTGGTTGGCCGCGAGCCCCACCCCTTTTGCCGCGCGCATCGTCTCGAAGAGGTCGTCCACCAGCCGGCGGACGTCGGCGTCCACGGCCGCCACCGGCGCCGCGCGCTGCCTCAGCACCGGCGAGCCGAGCAGGTGGAGGTGGCGGACGGTCACTGCGGCTTGGCCTCGAGCGAGCGATTCAGGACGTTGGAGATGTTCGCGCGCAGGACGACGAACCTGGCCTCGCCGCTCTTCATGGTGACTTCGTCCTCCTTGAGATGGATGACCTCGCCGACGATGCCGCCGGACGTCACCACGCGGTCCCCCTTTTGGAGTGAGGCGAGCAGCTGGCGGTGCTTATCCTGTTGCTTGCGCTGCGGCCGGATGATGAGGAAGTAGAAGATCGCGAAGATGGCGACGAGCTGGAGTGCGAACCAGCCCATCGCGGGGCCTCCCTGGCCGCTCGGGGCGAACAACGACAGCGCGTCTGGTCCGTGCATGTCACCTCGTGTTCGATCGCAGGTAGCGGCGCCGCCACTCGGCAGCCCACCGTGTGAACCAGCCCGAGCGGACGGCAGCCTGCATCTCGTCCGCGAGCCGAATCAAGTACCGCACATTGTGCAGCGACAGGAGCCGCAGCCCCAGCAGCTCCTCCGCGACGAACAGGTGCCGGAGGTAGCCGCGCGAGAAGGTGGTGCAGGTCTCGCAGTCGCACGTCTCGTCCAGCGGCCGAGGATCCTCGCGGTGCTCGGCGTTGCGAATGTTCACCGGGCCGTCGGGCGTGAAGGCCGAGCCGTTGCGGCCGTTGCGGGTGGGCGCGACGCAGTCGAACAGATCGACGCCACGCTCCACCGCCGCCACGAGGTCCTCGGGGAACCCCACGCCCATAAGATAACGCGGCAACGCCCGCGGCAGCCGCGGCTCGAGGGCCGCCAGGATCTCGTACATGACCGGCTTCGGCTCGCCCACGGCCAGCCCCCCGAGGGCGACGCCGGTCCAATCCCCCAGCTCCAGGATGCGGCGCAGCCCTTCGGTGCGGAGCTCCAGGTGGGCCCCGCCCTGGAGGATGGGCCAGAGCGTCTGCCGGACGGGCGGACAGTCGGACTGGCGGTCGGCGATTGCCCCTCCGTCCGCCCGTCCGGCCGTCCGCCCGTCCGCCAGTTCCCGATGCCTCCGGGCGCACCGTTCCAGCCACTTGAGGGTCCGCTCCAGGGCGTCGCGAGCGGTCGCGGCGTCCGCGCCCCCCGGCACGACGTGATCGAATGCCATCGCGATGTCCGCGCCCAGGACCCACTGGATCTCCGTCGCCCGCTCGGGGGTGAGGTACCGGCGGCTTCCATCGACGTGGCTCTGGAATTCCACGCCGTCCTCGTGCACCCGGCGAAACCCCTCGAGGGAGAATACCTGAAAGCCGCCCGAGTCGGTGAGCAACGGCCGGTCCCAGCCCATGAAACGGTGCAGGCCGCCGAGCCGCTCCACCACCTGCTCGCCGGGGCGCACGTGCAGATGGTAGGTGTTCGCGAGCACCAGCTGGGCGCCGGCCGCCTTCAGGTCGGCGGGAGACAGCGTGCGGACGGTCCCCTGGGTGCCTACGGGCATGAAGCACGGCGTGACCACCGTCCCGTGAGGAAGTGCGAGACGGCCGGTCCGGGCGGCGGCGGAGGTGGCGTCGACGGTGAACGCGAACATCACTCGACCATCAAAAGGGCAGGGAGCCCCCGGCGAGCGGCGCCACGATGAAGTGGACTACAGCGTAATCAGGCGGTCGTGAGTCGACAAGATGGACCGGGAATCGCGCTAGTAGGGCAGCGCACTGCGGTCCTCCTACTACTAGCGTCCGATCCCGAATCCCGCCAGAGACACAGCGGTGGAAGAATCCGATTGCGCCTTCTCAACCATTCGCAAGATGATTCTCCCGAGGATCTGCTCAACGTGGGCGCGGTACTCTTCAGCCTGGTCTCCCGAGCCATTGTACCGCTTCACAACCTCCATCCAGGACCCGTACTTCCTGTAGTTGTAAGCGAGGATCGCCGCTCCGCAGCGGATGTTGTGATCGTACACGTACAGGTTGTTCTTCTTGTTACAGTGGGGAGTCAGCCAGGTCCAATCAATCGGTTGAATCTTTCCTTTGGAATCGGGGTGGCAGGGAAGAATTTGCATGCGTCCAATTTCCCGGCAGATTCGCTTGTACCCGATCGAATCACCTCGAGCGTCTCGCTGAACGATGACGAAGCCGGGGCCCCGAGCCTTGTTGTTGCCGTGGATACCAGACTCCTGGCGCGCGTGTACCCACATGAGGATGGAGGGAACGTCGAACTCTCTTCCCGCATCTCCTAGTTGCCGTTCGTCTTCGAGCCCGGAGGCATTCAGCACCGCACGCTGGGCGTGGGCGACCGCGGGGAGGGCGAGCAGGCCGAGCGCCACCCCGAGCAGCCGGAGGCGGCCCACCTGACGCGCACGGATTCGATGCTTAACCGCCACCTTGGTGCTCTCCCCTTCACGGCGTTACGCGAGACCCCGCGGAGGCGGGTATCCGAGACTCTTTGCGTGCGGACCGTTCGCAATTCGTGGGCCACGATTGAACCCGACCGGCGCGAGCCACTCGAGGTCGTCACAGCGTTCGAGCGGCGGCGGGTAACATTCGAAACCACGTTGAGATTCGCGATCGGCTCGTAGCGCCGGCGGATCTGATCGGCGCGGCAACCCCCAACCGCGAGAGAATCGAGCGTCACTCCCGTTACCTCATTTGTCACCGGGAACGCCTGCACCGTACGGTCCCTGCCACCCGGTTGAGGATGGTTCCGTGTGCTGCGTCACGAGGATCGCCAGCCGGGTTGCGGGGCGTCGCTACAGCACGGCCATCGCGTCGCCGTAAGAATAGAACCGGTACCCCTGCTCGACCGCTTCCCGATAGGCGCGCATCACACGCTCGTTCCCCCCGAACGCGCACACGAGCATCAGCAGCGTCGAGCGGGGAAGATGAAAGTTCGTGAGCAGCCGGTCCACGGCCCGAAATCGGTACGGAGGATAAATGAATAGCCCGGTCTCCCCGGCGCCGGGGCGGATGCGGCCGCGCTCGTCTGCGGCGGTCTCCAGCGCGCGCACCACCGTCGTCCCCACCGCCCACGTGTCCCGCCCGGCCGCCTTTGCGCGATTGACGATCTCGGCCGTCTCCGGCGGAATCAAGTACGGCTCCGGGTGCATCACGTGGGCCGCGAGATCGTCCACTTCCACCGGCTTGAACGTGCCGGGCCCGATGTGCAGGTCGAGCGCCACCACGGCGACGCCCTTGGCGCGGAGCGCGTCCAGCAGCTCGGGCGTGAAGTGCAACCCGGCGGTGGGCGCCGCAACGCTGCCTTCGTGCTCGGCATAGACCGTTTGGTAGCGCTCGCGGTCAGCCGGCCCAGCCGGGCGCCGGATATAGGGCGGGAGCGGGACCTCACCGTACTTCTCGAGCGTCGCCCGCGCGTCGAGCGAGCCGAGGAACTTCACACGCCGCAGTCCACCTCCGAGCATCTCGATGATCTCGACGGCGCTGTCGGAGCCGAACCGCACCGTGCGTCCCGGCTTGAGCTTCCCGCCCGGATGCCCCATGGCAAGCCACGTCCGGTCGGGGAGCTCGCGGACGAGCAGGATCTCGGCGACGTTTCCCGTTTCCCGTTTGCCGTGCAGTCGCGCAGGGATGACCCGTGAAGTATTGAGCACCAGCACGTCCTCGGCCGCCATGAGGTCGCCGATGTCACGAAACAAGCGGTGCCGGATCGCGCCCGTCGCGCGCTCGAGCACGAGCAGGCGGCTCCCCGCGCGGTCGGGAAGAGGCTCCTGGGCGATGCGGTCGGGAGGGAGCGGATAATCGAAGTCCGAGGTGCGGTGCATGGGAAGCCAAGTGCGGAGTGCGGAGTGCGGAATGTGGAATGTCAGGGTGAGCGTCGATGGCCGCGCCGCCGCTCGGAACTTGCACTTCTATTCCGCACTCCGCACTCCGCACTCCGCATTAGCTGTCGAAGATGGTTTGCTGCTCCGCGCTCCTCGGAGGCGTGAACCCGAAGTGGCGGTAGGCGCCCGCCGTGGCGCAGCGGCCGCGCGGCGTACGGGCGAGGAACCCCTGCTGCATGAGGAACGGCTCGTAGACCTCCTCGAGCGTTCCAGGGTCTTCGCCCACCGCCGCCGCGATCGTGGTCAGGCCGACGGGGCCGCCTTCGAACTGCTCGATGATCGTCTTGAGGATGCGGCCGTCCATGTCATCGAGGCCGAACTCGTCCACGTCGAGCCGCTTCAGCGCCTCGGCGGCGACCGGCGCGCTGATCTTCCCGTCCGCCCGCACCTGGGCGTAGTCCCGCACGCGCTTCAACAGCCGGTTCGCGACCCGCGGCGTGCCGCGGCTGCGCCGCGCGATTTCGGCGATGCCCGCCGTATCCGCAGGGACGCGCAGGATCCCCGCGGAGCGGGTGATGATCCGGGCGAGGTCTTCCGGCGGATAGTAAGAGAGCCGCTCCACGAGGCCGAACCGGGCGCGCATCGGTGGCGTGAGCAACCCGAAGCGCGTGGTGGCGCCGATCAGGGTGAAGCGCTCCAGCGCCATGGGGATGGTCTGGGCGTGCGCGCCGTCGGCGATGCGCACGTCCACCCGGTACTCTTCCATCGCGGGATAGAGGAACTCCTCGAGCGCGGGCCGCAGCCGGTGCACCTCGTCGATGAAGAGGATGTCCCCCCCCTGAAGCGATGTGAGCAGGCCGACCAGATCGCCGGGCCGCTCCAGCACGGGTCCCGAGGTGGTGCGGATGTTGACGCCGAGCTCTTTCGCCATGAGCAGCGCGAGGGTCGTCTTGCCGAGGCCGGGAGGCCCGAAGAAGAGCGCGTGGTCGAGCGGCTCGGCGCGCTGCTTGGCGGCGTCGATCGCGATCTGGAGCGACTCCTTTACCTTGGCCTGGCCGACGAACTCGTCCAGGCGGGAAGGGCGGAGCGCCGCGTCGGCGCTCCGCTCCTCCGGGAGCGCCTCGGGCGTGGTGATCTGGGCGCGGGGCGTCACGTCATGCGGCTCTCGTTCTCGTCAGCGGCCGCGCCCGCCACCGCACGGGTCGCGCGTCCGCTTCCAGCTCGTGCCGCGCGTGGCAGGTCACGCACTCGTCGACGGCTCTGGTCTCGCCGTCCGGCACCAGCCGGCGGTTGGTCGAGCCGCAGCGCGTGCAGATCCACTCCGCTGTCGTCGCCATGGTCACCCACGGGTGAGGATTTGCAGCGCCCGGCGGACCATCGTCTCCGTGCCTCCCCCCCCTCCCCCTCCCCCTCCCCCGTCGGCGGCGAGCACCTGGCGCAGGGCGCGGTCGGCGTCCGCGGTCCCGTAGCCCAGCCGCTCCAGCGCCTTGAGCGCCGCTTCCGCCGCGCCGCCGGTCGCGGCCGGCGCGGCCGCCGGCTCCAGAAACTCGCCGAGCTTGTCGGCCAGTTCAAGCGCGAGCCGCTCCGCCGTCTTCCGGCCGATGCCGCTCACGGAGGCGAGCAGGCCGATGTTGCGCTCCTTCACCGCCCGCACCCCGCGCTCGACGCCGAGCGCCGACATGAGCGCGATGGCGATCTTCGGCCCCACCCCGCTGACGTCGATCAACCGCTGAAAGAAACGCCGCTCGGCCTCGTCCCGGAAGCCGTAAAGGGCCCAACCGTCTTCCCGCACGACCAGTTGGGTCGCGAGGGTGACGGTTTCGCCCAACGCGGGGAGCTGCTCCATGACGCCGAGGGCGACCACGATCTCGTAGCCGACGCCGCCCGCCGTCTGCACAACCACGCGGTCGCCGCGCTTCGCCGA
>QHVD01000236.1:0-1003 GCA_003222235.1 Gemmatimonadota bacterium
CGAGATGGTGAGAAAGCGATGGCGCAGGAAATACTGGAAGACGCCGAGCGCGGCGTAGGCTGCCGTGAGCTTGATGATCGTGGGCTTGAAGGTGACCCACAGAATGCTGCCGGTGAGTGTCTTCTCAATCGCTTCGCCGCCACCTGGGACCTTGTTCGCCACCAGCACGGCGGCGGCGGAGGCGACAACGTACACGATGCCGATGAATGCCTCTTGGGGGACGCGCCGCCTTTCCCGGGGTGACGTACGCGTGAGCGCGAACAGCAGGGCGCCGACCGCAGTTGCAAGCATGGCGAAGACGTAAGCCCACGTCGAGTCGGCCTCCACGTGGATCAGCAGCGCCGAGAGACCGCCGAGGGCCGCCATCTGGGCGAGTGAGAGATCGACAAAGATGACTTCCCGCGCGATCACGTGCAGCCCTAGATAGGACAGCATGGCGACGAGCACCATGCACGCCACGAAGGGCGGGATCATCAACTGAACACCGCTCACGCTAGCCTCCGCAGGTCAGTTGGTCCCGGCGCCGCCCCCGCCGAAGGCTTGGGTGAGGTCCGTGATCCAGAGGTTCATGAGGTCGAAATACGTGTTGATGCCCGGGGCCCCGTTGGTGTTGGACGGCACGATCACCGCCTTGGCGCCTGTCCGCTGCGCCACCTGGAGCACCTGGTTGCGGTCGTAGTAGTTCGTCGAGAGCAGCACCTCGATATGCTGCTGCCTCATCTCGTTGATCACCTCGAGCACGTGCCCGGGAGTCGGCGGGATTCCCGGCTTCGGCTCGATGTAATCGACGCAGGGGAGCCCGTACTCGCGGGAGAAGTAATCCCACTCCTTGTGGTAGCAAGCGACCGCCTTGCCCCGGAAGACCATCGCCTGCTTGAGCCAGCCGCCAAGCCGGGTCATGAGTGGCGCGCCCTGGTACTGCTTCGAGCTCAGAAAATCGAACAGCTTGCCCTGCCGGTCGAGGTCCGCGAGCGTCTGCCCGCCCAGCAGCTTCACCAACTCG
>QHVD01000236.1:1101-6882 GCA_003222235.1 Gemmatimonadota bacterium
CCGCGTTCAGGGGGCCCGTCCAGATGTGCGGGTTGCCGTACACGTGGATGTCGCCCTGTGCGCGGGAAAACGCCGTCGGCACGTCGAGCAGGTCGATCCCGGCGTACGCCGCGACGTACCCCGGACCACCTTCCGTCACCTTCGGATTGTTGGCCTTGTCCAGGAGGGCGGGGACCCAGAGCTCGAGGTCGAGCCCGGTGGTGACGAAGAGGTCGGCCTGAGAGAGCATCGGGACAAAGCTCGGCTTCGGCTGCACGTAGTGCGGGTTTTCGTCGCCGTTCGCGATCGAGCTCACTATGCCGCGGTCTCCTACGATCTCGCGGGCGATGGACGCGTAGGTGGTGAGCGACGTCACCACCTTCACTGGGTTCGCGACCGTCGGCGGGCCGCCGTGGAAGGCGAGCAGCAGCGCAAAGTGTCGGAGCATGTCAGTAGATCTCGTGTTTGTGTGGTCCGATGGCCCAGACCGCCTGGAGGGCGAGCTGCTGCGTCGCCGTGAGGCCTGTGGTCTTGGCCCAGCTGTACTGAGCGCGCAACTCGACCCACTCGCTCTCCCACAGGGTGAGCGAGGGGGTGAGTTGGCGCGTGATGCGGCCTGGGAGCGAGTCTTCGACGTAATCGTAGCGGGCGCCGGCAATCCAGCGCTGGCCAAGCTTGTATGTCGTGCCGGCGTACCAGCCAAGCCGGGTGGTGTCGCTGCCGCCACGCTCCTTCCGCAGGGCGTACAGCTCGGAGCGCAGCGTCCATTCGCGGTACAGCGCGCGCGCCGGCGGCCGCCACGTCAGCCGGAACTCGAGGCCGCCGACCTTGGTGCGGAGGCTGGAGTCGGGGTTCGTGCCGTAGAGCCCGGTGGCGCCGACCTGCATGTAGGTCGAGCCCGTGAGCTGCCAGAAGTTGAGCAGGTGCAGGAGGTACGTCGGCCGCCCGCCACCGCCGAACAGGGCTTCGTCGCTGGCGCTCCGGGTCACCTGAGCGGTGACCTCGTGGGTGCCCAGGCCGCCGAACGCGCGGTACAGCGATATCCCGGTGCCGGAGAGGCCGTCCTCGCCGAGGTACGTCCTGAGCGCGAGCGGATACTCCGTCTCGGGCAGTGCGTGCAGATGCCAGCGGTTCAGCTCGCCAAACTGCTGGCGGAACTTCCCGATGTCGAATCGGATGTGTCCCGGCAACCCCGTCCAGTAGGCGTAGCCTTCCTCAAGGCTCACCTCCCCGTTCTCGAGGCTCAGGAAGATCTTCGTGTTCGAGTAGGGGTCGAGCGCCGACTGAAACCCGACCTCGAACTCGCGGGGATCGAAATTGTCCCGCTGGACGCCCGGAGTCTGTGTGTAGGCGCGCACGTCCCCCGTGACGCTGATCTCGGGGTTGAGCTGCGCCTGGTTGCGTTCGCGGCCGATGAACCGCGTTGGCTGCCGGGTCGTGTCGGGCTTGGTCGTGTCGCTCCGGCCGGCCGCCGCCGCCGCCGCGGCGCGCAGGGCCGCGAGCTCGTTGGCAGCGCCCGTGTCCTTACCAGCCGGTGCCGGCACGACTCCGGGCGCCCGCCCGAGCTGGGCTCGGAGACTGTCGAGGCGCCCCTTCAGTACCCGGATCTCCGCCGCGAGCGAATCCACCTGTCGCTGCATCGGCTGCTGCGCCGGCGCGAGACCCGGCAGGGCAAGGAGCCCCACGAGCGCCGCCACGACTCCATGGCGATGTGCAATCATTCCCGTGCCACCTCCCGTTTGGATCGTCCGAGGCTTGCGCCGCGCCCGTCGGGGCGCAGGCGCACCTTTCGCCATCCGGCGTCATTGTGACGCCGACCGGTTAGACGAGGAGAGCGGGTGGGGGGCGGGCTGGGGCGGTGAGGTGCTCGGAGCCGCCGGTCGGCGCGACTGCGGACCGGGTGAGACAGGGCTCGACGTGGATTGCCGGGGCGGATTGGACGCGCGTATGCCCGGCCACGACCCGCGTCGCCGCGTAGTGACACAGCGCGCAACGCAGTGCGTCGTGCAGCGCCAGGCAGGGCGTCGCATGCTGCGCCTCGATGTGCGCGGGGGCACTGAGACGCTCGGATGCGTGCGCTAAGGGCAGAACACCTGCAGCGAGCCCCTGGAGCATCAGGAGCACCGTGGCGAGCGGTGCGGTCGAGCGGCTTCGCTTCGTCCGGAGTGCGATCACGTGCTTCGTACGGTTTGGACGGCCCGTTTGCTGGCGCGCGTAGCCGCGCAGCCGCCGCAGCATGCGCCGGTCGTGCCTGAGCGGGTCGTCGCCCTTCGGCGTTTCGATAATCTTGATCACCGGCGCCAACCGCGGGTCGCGCATCACTCGCCGGAACGCCTCCGCGCCTATGGTCCCCTCGCCGATCCACTCGTGCCGATCGAGCCGCGATCCCCGGGCCCCCTTGGAATCGTTGAGATGCAAGCACTTGAGGAGCGCGAGGCCAATCTCCTGCTCGAACTCCTCCCATACCTCGTCCAGGGCGCCGGCCACGTCATACCCCACAGCATGCAAGTGGGCGGTGTCGAGGCAGAAGCCCACGCGGGCCCGGGCTGGGATCGGCATCGCCTCGCGCAACGCGCGGAGCTCCTCGAAGGTCGATCCGAGCGCTGTGCCGGCCCCGGCCGTGCCCTCGATCAGCACCCCCACGTTCCCCGGCACTGCGGTGAGGCAGTCGGCGTAGGCGCGGGCGTTGCGGTCGAGCCCGGCGGCGGGGGCGTCGATGTAATTCCCCGGGTGGGAGACCACCCACGGAATGCCGAGGGCCCGGCAGCGCCGCAGCTCGCCGATGAAACAGGCCGCGCTTTTCGCGCGCAGCGTGTCGTCGGGCGACGCCAGGTTGATCAGGTAGCTGTCGTGTGCCAGCACCGCGCGGATGCCGCTGCGCGCGAGCTCGGCGCGGAACCTCGCGATCTCCTCCGCCGCGAGTATCGGCTCGCGCCACTGGTTGGGCGTCTTGGTGAACAACTGGATGGCGGTCGCACCGATCTCCCGGCCGCGTGCGGGTGCCGTGGCCACGCCGCCCAGCGTGGACACGTGAGCGCCCAAGAGATCGTCGGCCAGGCCTCTCAACCCCATTCCCCTTCCGTGAAGGCGAGTCGCGAGATCAAGGGGACGAACCGGACGCCGCCGGCGTGACGCTCCACGAGCTCCGCCGCCGTCCGCTGGAGAATGACCAGCTCCTGGGCGCCGAGGTCACCGATCGGGATGACGAGTCGGCCGCCTGGGGCCAGCTGCTCGGTGAGCGGCGGCGGCACGGCCGGTGCGGCCGCAGTGACGATGATGCCGTCGAACGGCGCCGCTTCGGGCCACCCGCAGGCTCCGTCGCCCAGCCGCGTGCCGATGTGCGGGAGCCCGAGGCGGCGGAAGCGCTCCTCGGCCTCGACCAGCAGGTCCGGAAGCCGCTCGATCGTGTAGACGTGCGCGCCCAGGTGGGCAAGCACCGCCGTCTGATAACCGGATCCGGTGCCGATCTCGAGGATGCGCTGGCCGCGGCGAGGCGCGAGCGCCTCAGTCATCAGCGCGACGATGTACGGCTGGGAGATGGTCTGGCCGCTTCCGATGGGGAGCGGCGCGTCGTCATACGCTTCGTCGGCGAGGTGAGGCGCCAGAAACCATTCGCGCGGGACCCACGCCAGGCTTGCGAGCACGCGCCGGCTCTTGATGCCGCGCGCGGCGACCTGGCTCGCGACCATGCGCCGGCGATTGCGGCGCGTCTTAGGCGCCGGGACGCCCAAGCACCGCACTCCACGGTTGCTCTCCCATAGGGTGAACTATACCTTGACAGCCACGAACTTGCGGCGAGCGCCCCTGTCCCAGCCATTCCAGCCCCGCATCCTCCTCGTCGGCGATCCGGCGGCCCGGCCTGAGGGCCTGGAGCGGTTCCTCGTCCGCGGGGGATTCCAGGTCACCGAGGCTGCCTACCCGGTGCCCGGGGCCGACCGTGCCGAGGCCCAGCCACCCGACCTGCTAATCTTCGCCAGCGGAGGTCGGGAGGCGCGCCTGGGGGACGCGGTGCGGGACCTCGCCACCTCGTCGCGGTTTGCGGGCGCCCCGCTCATCGTCCTGCTCGCGGACGGCGGGGCCGAGGCGGTGGGTGACGCGCTTCAGGCGGGTGCCCAGGACGCCCTCGCGGGCCCGGTGCACTTCGGCGAGCTGCGCGCCCGCATCGACGCGGGCCTCCGCCTGCGGGGCGAGCTGTACGAGGCTCGGGACGCCCTCCGCTCCCGCGACATGCTGTTCGACATCTTCCAGGAAGTGTCGGCGGCGCTTCGCGCCGACGAGATTTTCCAGATTCTCGTGCGACGGGTGGGGCGGGTGTTCGGGTTGGCGCACTGCTCCTTCGTGCTCACCACTCCCGGCGACGAACGCGGCCGCGTCGTGGCGGTGTACGAGAACCCGGGAATCCGCGACCTGGGGGTGGACCTGGAGCGCTACCCCGAGATCCAGGAGGCGATTCGCACCGAGCGCGCGGTGATCATCCAGGACGTGCACGAGCATCCGCTGTTCGAATCAGTCCGCAAGCGGTGGCTGGCGCAGCAGCTCGAGATCAACGTGCAGTCCGCGGTGGCGCTTCCCGTCTTCGTGCAGGGGCGTGCCGCCGGCGTGTTCCTGCTGCGGACGGTGCAGGGGGACCCCTCGCTCCAGCCCCAGGATGTGACTTTCGCCAACACGATCGCCCAGGCGGCCGCTCGGGTGCTCGAGAACGAGGAGCGGCGCGCCGCGATGTACCGCCGCCAGATCAGCGCGGGCGTCACGGACGTGCTCACGGGGTGTGCAAGCCTGGACGCCCTGGACCGCCGGCTGCGCGACGAGTTCGAGCGCGCGCGGCGCTACTCGCTCCGATTCGCACTGGTCGTGATCGACGTCGACCGGCTGCGCGAGATCAACGAGGGGCTCGGGCAGGAGGCCGGCGACCGCGTGCTCGCCGAGATCGGCGCCCTGCTGCAACGCGAGATCCGCGCGCCCGACTTCGCGGCTCGCTACGGCGGCGACGAGTTCGCGCTGATCCTCCCCGAGACCGATGCCCAGGGCGGTCGGCAGTTCGTCGAGCGGCTGCGGCAGATAATCGCCCGCCATACCTTCCCGGATCTCGGACCCGAGAGGGTGCCGAGCCTGTCCGCGGGCGTGGTCGCCTTCCCGCACCTGGAGGTACTCCGTCCCGAGGATCTTTTCACGCAGGCCGAGGCCGCGCTCGAGCGGGGCAAGGTGAACGAGCCAGATCGGATCGGCGTGGCGGCGGAGAAAGCTTGAGACGTCAGACATCAGACGTCTGACGTCTCTCAGTCCAGCGTCTTTTGGAACCGCTGCACCGACAAGACGATCATCACGATCGCGAATCCCGCCAGCACCGCGACCTCGCGCCACAGCGCCTCGAGCCCGACGCCCTTCAGCAAGATCCCGCGCAGCACTTTTAAGAAGTGCGTGAGGGGCAGCAGCAACCCCACCCACTGGAACAACTGCGGCATCGCCTGGCGCGGGAACATGAAGCCCGAGAGCAGGATGTTCGGCAGCACGAAGAAGAAGCTCAGTTGCATGGCCTGCTGCTGGGTCCGCACCAGCGTCGAGACGAACAGCCCGAACGACAGGCTGGCTACCACGAAGATCAGAGCGATCAGGTAGAGCAGCGGCACGTTCCCGGTCAGTGGTACGTCGAACACGTAGCGGCCAAGGACCAGCACGGCCGTCATCTGGATGAGTCCCACCCCGACGTAGGGCGCGATCTTCCCGAGCATCAGCTCGGTTTTGGTGATCGGTGTGACGATCAACTGCTCCAGCGTGCCCCGCTCCCGCTCGCGTACGATCGCC
>QHVD01000237.1 GCA_003222235.1 Gemmatimonadota bacterium
GCTCCACTTCATCCACCCCGACACCGCGCTGTTGTGCGAGCGCCTCGACGAAGTCGGCGTCGCCCTCCGCCCGAGGCTGGTAGGTCGGGTAGTCGGTATAGCCGCGGCGTCCCCGCCGTAGAAGGGGCCGGACTCCCCGGTTCCCAGGTCAGGCCTCCTGCTCGGTCGGGCGGACCAAGAGCTCGTTCACGGCGACGCGGCGCGGGCGGGTCACGATGTACGCGATGGCGTCCGCGATGTCTTCCGCCTCGAGCCGCTCGATGCCGGCGAAGCGGCGCATCGCCTGCTCGCGGACCTCGGGGCGCAGGTGGCTCGCCAGCTCCGTGGCGACGGCGCCCGGCTCGACGAGCGAGACGCGCACGTGCCGGCCGGTGACCTCCTGGCGCAGCGATTCGCTGAACGCACCGATCCCGAACTTCGTCAGGTTGTAGACGCCGGCGCCGCTGCGCGCGACGCGTCCGGCCACCGAGCTGATGTTGACGAGGTCCGCCACCCGGCGCGGCGAGTTCTCCGCCGCCCTCAACAGGTGCGGCAGCGCGGCGTGCGTGGCATAGAGCACACCGAGCACGTTGAGTGATACCATCCGCTCCCACTCCTCCGTCGGGGCGTGCTCGATGGGGCCGAGCAGCATCACGCCCGCGTTGTTCACCAGAATGTCGAGGCGCCCGAGTTCGCCGACGGTGCGCTCCACCGCGGCCCGGGCCTGCGCCTGGTCCGTCACGTCCGCTTCGATGGCAAGACCCCGTCCCCCGCCCCCGTCGCGGTTGATCTCCGCCGCCAGCCGGTCGAGCCGGTCCTTGCGCCGGGCGGCCGCGGCCACCGAGGCACCCTGCTCTGCCAGCGCCCGCGCGGTCGCCTCGCCGATACCGCTCGACGCCCCGGTGACCAGCGCTACTGCGCCGTCCAGACGGCGCGCGGTCGTCCTCCGCCTCGGCTTCGTCTCCCGTGTCTCGTTGGCATTGATCGTCGTCATGGTGTCGCTCCTGTGTGACTCAGTGCGTAGACGTAGGCCGCCGCGGCGCGGACTTGCACGGGCGTCAGTTGCGCCCCGCCCATCGGGGGCATCACGCCCGTGTGCTCCTTTGGGGCCGGCACGCCTCGGGCGATCGTGTTGGCGATCGCGTCCGGGCTCCCGTCACCCCACAGCCAGCGGCCGCTCGTGAGGTCCGGCCCGAGCGGCGTGCCTCGGGCATCCGAGCCGTGGCAACCGGCGCAGGTGCCGCCGCCGACCTGGCCGTGGTAGACGCTGTCACCCAGCGCGATCATGGCGGGCCGGATCCCGGCGCTCGCCATCGAGGACCCCGCCTCAGGGTGAATTCCCTCGGGCGGCGCGGCAGCCTGAGCCCGCGGGGGTGGTGAGGACGGGGTGGACGTCGCCGCCTCAGTTCGGCCACGATAGATCACGCGCCAGATCCGGCCGTGCGCGTCATCGGCGATGTAGAGCGCGCCGTCGGGCCCGACCCCGAGTCCTGCCGGACGGTGGGCCGCCTGCCCCGGCTCCTTGATCGCGCCGGCGTGGTGGTTTCGGATCCGGGATCACGATCTCGGCTTGCCGTCACGAGGCTCACGTCGGCCCGGCGCGAGCTCGAGAATGCCCGACATGTCGCCGTTCACGGACTGACCGATCTGCTGGACCCATGCGCCCTTCATCCACCCCGACGTGACGACTCCGCTCAAGTGGGTGGCGCCGCTCTTCCAGTCCACCATCCCTTCGAGCTCGGCGGTAAAAGACCGCTCGGGGGAATCGGCAGCGACCGTCCACTGCGCCCGGGCGTGCCAGACGGGACGGGCCGCCTCGAGTGGGCCCTCCACCTGATACAGCGCTAGCCGCGCCCTTCCACCGCGGGCGCCATGCAGCGGGCCCTCCCAAACGGAGCCACCCCCGCTCACACCGGCCAAGGTCGCCTCGAAGGGCAGCCGGACGTGCCGGGGCGAAGCACCGTTCACCCGCTTGAGTCCGAGCGCGAGCAGGCCGATGGCGATGAGGAGTTCGCCGGGGTGTGTGAGACGGCTGATGATGCCCATTAGTGGTGCCTCGCTCTAACAGATTGTGCGCCCGTTAGTTGCAATCTTGCGTACCAGCGACGATTATCGATAATTCATAAGGTCATGGTTCGAACACCCGCCGCGGTCGCGAGGTTCCCAGGATTCCCTGTTAGTTGCCGGCACCGTCAGGATGGAAAGCGCGAGGGTCGGGAGCTCGGCGACGAACTTCCGTTCGACCCGGCAGGACGCGCAAATTTGTGTCGATACGGTCGTCGAGCTCGAAGACGGGCTCGAGGCCGAGGAGGATTCTGTGTGATTCGCGAGTTCTTGCACCGTTCCTGGCCCTGGTACGTCACGGGTCCCCTGGTGGGGCTCGTCGCCGTCAGCCTGCTCCTCATCGGCAACAAGCCGTTCAGCATCTCGAGCAACCTGCGGCACCTGTGCGCCGCCTGCCTGCCGCGGCGCCCGGATTTCTTCAAGTACGACTGGAAGCGGGTGGGGCTGTGGAATCTCGTCTTCATGCTCGGGACGGTCGTCGGCGGCTTCATCGGCGGCGTGCTGCTATCGAACTCACATCCGGCGGCCATCTCCGGCGCGGCTGTGTCTTCGCTCGCGCGCCTCGGCATCCACGATTTCTCGGGGCTCGTCCCGCGAGAGGTGTTCAACTGGCACGTCGTGTTGAGCGTCCGGGGGCTGCTCCTCCTGGTCGGCGGCGGATTCCTGACCGGCTTCGGCACCGCCTACGGAGGCGGCTGCACCTCGGGCCATGGGATTTCCGGGCTGGCGGACCTGCAGCTGCCGTCGCTGATCGCGGTGCTCGCCTTCTTCACGGGCGGCGCGCTCGCGAGCCATTTCCTCCTGCCCCTGCTCATCGTGAGGTGACACGATGACGACCGTGGCTCCGATCACAACCACGGCGGGCCGGGCGCGCGAACGGCGGCTTCCGGCGTACCTGTTGGCCGGCGTCGCCTTCGGGATCGTCCTGACGAAAGGGGAGCTGGTCTCCTGGTTCCGCATCCAGGAAGCGCTGCGCTTCAAGGGGCTCTACCTGTACGAGGTGTTCGCGTCCGCGCTCGCGGTGACGATTCCGGCGTTCGCGCTGCTCAAGCGTCGCGCCGTGCGCTCGCTCTCCGGTGAGCCGATCGCCATTCCACCCAAGGTGCTGGGCCGCGGCTACCGCTACGTGATCGGTGGCCTGATCTTCGGGCTCGGCTGGGGCCTCCTCGGCGCCTGCCCGGGACCGATCTTCGCTCTGATCGGCGCCGGCGTCGGTCCGATGGTGGTGGTGAGTCTCGCCGCCGTGGCAGGGACGTGGGTGTACGGTTACCTGCGGCCGAGCCTGCCGCATTAGCGAAGGCGAGAATCGCGGCGGCGGCGGTGGTGCTGATCGCCGCCGCCGTGCTGCGCTACTACGAAGTCCCTCCCGTCCCCACGTGGTTCTACGTCTTCGCCTGGTATCCGACGCTCGTGATCCTGGACCAGGCGGTGGTCCTCGCGGGAGGCGACTCGCTGCTCGCGCGCCCGCGCGAGCTGGCGGGGATGCTGTGGTGGTCCGCTGTCATCTGGTTCTTGTTCGAGGCGATCAACTTCCGCCTGCGGAACTGGTACTACGTCTTCCTGCCCGCGAACCTGATCGAGCGCTGGGCCGGCATCACCGTGTCGCTCGCGACCGTCGTACCCGCCGTGCTGCTCCCCGAGCGACTGCTCGACCGGCTCGGCGTGTGGCACCGGCTGGAATCGCGGCCCGTGGCTCTCCGCCCCCACGACCTGCGGTTCGCCTTCCCGCTCGGGTGCGCGACCCTCGCCGCGACCCTGGCATTTCCGCGGTATCTCCATCCGTTGACCTGGGGCGCGGTATGGCTCATCGCGGAACCCCTCCTCTACCGCACCGACCCGGAGCGCTCCCTGTTCGGCGACATGGCGCGAGGCCGGTGGGGGCGGATCGCCCGCCTCATGGCGGCCGGTCTGTTCGCCGGGATTCTGTGGGAGTCAATCAACTCCGTGGCGCGCGGGAAGTGGATCTACACGGTGCCGTTCCTCGAGCACGTCAAACTCTTCGAGATGCCGCCGATCGGGTTCGTGGGCTTCACGTTTTTCGCGCTCGAGGTGTGGTCGCTGTATCACCTGCTCCTCCCGCGGACCGAGCCGCGGACCCTGGCGCCGTCCCTGCTCTTCGCCGTGCTGGTGCTCGCGGGCATGGATCGCCTCACCGTCAGCTCGACCACACCGCTGCTCGCCGATCTCCCCGGAGTCACGAACGACGTCGGGAGCCGGCTGCAGCGGGCGGGCTACACCGACCTGTTCCGGCTCGCCCGGGCGCCCGTCGCCGAACTGGCCTACCGCGCTGGGATCTCGCCTGACGAGGCACGCGCCGCGCGCGAGGCGGCCCGGCTCAGCACACTGCGCGGCATCGGGACGCGGCATGCCGCCGCGCTGATCGCGAGCGGGATCGGCACGGTGGAGGCCCTGGCGCAGGCCGATCCCGAGCGCGTGTCGCGGATCGCGCACGGGAGCGCGCACCCGACCCTCGCCGAGGTGCGCGTGTGGGTCCGCGCCGCGGAAACGGCGGCTGGCGCCGGTCAGGGCCGCCCCGAAACCCAAGGTCCTGGCGCAGGTACGTCTCCGGAGGTGACCCGATGATCGGCCGGCTGTGGCGCGGTTGGACGACCCGCGAGAACGCGGACGCCTACGAAACGCTCCTCAAGACGAAGATCGGCAAAGACTACGACATGCAACCGGAGTGAGGCCGATGGATCGTCGCATCCGCCTGCTGCTCGAAATCTTCGACCAGGCGTTCGCGGGCTCTTCCTGGCACGGCACGCCGTTGTGGGGCTCGCTGCGCGGCGTCACGCTCCAAGAGGCGTTGTGGCGGCCGGACCGCAGCCGGCACAACATCTGGGAGCTGGTCCTCCACACGGCCTACTGGAAGTCCATGGTACGGCGCCGCCTGCTGCGCGACCCGCAGATCTCGTTCCCGCGGGTGGGCAGCAACTGGCCCGGGCTCCCCGAGCGCGCCGACCGGGGGGCGTGGAAGCGCGATACCGCGCTGCTCAGGCACGAGCACGAGCTGTTGCGGCGCACGATCGCGCGCTTCAACCCCGCTCAGCTCGGACGGCGCGGCTGGCGATCCAAGTGGAGCAACATTCAGCACATCTACGGTATCGCGTCGCACGATCTGTATCACGCCGGGCAGATCCAGCTGCTCAAGCGCCTGTACCGATCGCGGGGCGGAAAGGGATCCGGGCCCCGGAAGTCCGCGACTGAGCCGCGGCTCAGCATGCGCGGCTGAAGCCGCGACTCGGCCTCTCCCCGCTGAAGCGGGGTTGCCACGATCGGCCGGTTTACCGGCCAGAGGCCGAGCCGCGAGTTTACTCGTGCACTTCTGGCTGCTGAAGCGGAGCAGAAGGATGGGCTCGGGGCATCTATTGCTGGAGTCGGCGCAGATAGGACTCGGGGTCCTTCAGGAAGTCCCGCGTCAGGGCGACGTGGTCCAGCTCTTCGTAGCCGACGGCGCGCAGCGGCGCATGGTCGAAGCTGTAGATCCTCGAGTGCGGGAACGCGAGCAGGATCGGCGAATGCGTGGCGACGATGAACTGCGCGTCCTGCGTGACCATGTCGGAGAGCATGGCGAGCAGGGCGAGCTGGCTCTGAGGTGAGAGCGGTGCTTCCGGCTCGTCGAGCAGGTAGAGCCCGCCGGGAACGAAGCGGGACTGGAACAGCTTGAGGAAGCTCTGGCCGTGCGAGTTCGCGTCGAGATCGATGCCGTAGCGCCGCTCCATGTCGGCGAGGGAGGCGCGCATCGGTCCCTGGGCGAGGCCGAGGGCGTGCGCCGAGCGGTCCTGAGCCCGATACTCCTGCTCCAGCTCACGGAGCCGGGCGAGCATCTCGCCACGCTCCCGGGCGAGCCGCCG
>QHVD01000238.1 GCA_003222235.1 Gemmatimonadota bacterium
GCCTCCACGGCCGCCTCGGGGGGCGGGAAATCCGCGTCCCCCGCCCCGACATCGATGACGTCCACCCCCTCCTGCATCAACCGCCGCTTGATGGCAGGGATCTCGGCCATGGGGTAGCGGGGCAACGACGACAAGCGACTGCTGAATCGAGTCATGCGTCCACCTGCACGTTGGTACGCGTGAGGTCGCCGTTCGTTAACAACCGCGGTTCGTTAACAGCAGGGAATTTAACCTCTACCGTCCTCTACCGTCCTCTACCGCCCTCTACCGCCCTCTACCGCCCTCTACCGCCGCCGCTCCGATGCCCCGCCGCGCGAAGAACTCCTCACAGGCGCGCCGGACGTGCTGCCACCGCCCCACGACCCGGGACGCGGGCGGCAGGCCTTCGAGGATCAGCTGCCCGTAGCGCTTTGTGACGATGCGCCGGTCCAGCAGCACCACGGCGCCCACGTCCGTCTTGCTCCTGATGAGCCGTCCGAATCCTTGTTTCAGCTTCAGCGCGGCGTTGGGCACGAGATAGTGCATGAAGCCGTTCAGACCGCACGCCTCGAGCCGCTCGAGGCGCGCGGCCGTGAGCGGCTCCGTGGGGACCTTGAAGGGGAGCTTGGCGAGGATGAGCGCCCGCAGGGCCCGGCCCGGCACGTCCACGCCCTCCCAGAACGAGTCCGTGCCGAGCAGGACGCCCGAGCCCGCGTCGCGGAAGCGGCGCAACAGCTGGTCTCGCTGCCCCTCCCCCTGCACGAACAGGGGCCAGCGTGCGCCGATCTGGTCGCGCACCGCCTCCGCCGTGCGCCGCAACGCCCCGTGGCTCGTGAACAACACGAACATGCCCCCGTCCGATGCGTGGGCGAGCTCGACCAGCACGCGTGCCACGGCGGCGTCGTGCCCCGGCTCGTCGTCCCGTGGCTCGGGGAGATCGGTGGGGATCCCGAACAGGCACTGCGCCGGGAAATCGAACGGCGACGCGTGGATCTCGCGGGCCTTGACGCGTGAGCGCGGCAGGTCGAGCCCGAGGCGCGCTTCGAGATAGCTGAACTCGCCCCCGGCGGCGAGGGTCGCCGAGGTGAGCACCACGGTCTCGACACGGTCGAACAGGTTTTCTTTGAGGATCGGCGCGAGGTCGAGCGGCACCGAGGCGAGCGTGACGTTGGGCGTCCTGTGCCCGCGCCGCTCCAGCCAGCGCACCGTCGCCGGGCCCCCGGCGGGCGGGCGCAGCGCCGCCGTCAACCCGGCGGCCGCCGCATCCAGCCGCCGCACCACACCGCGCAGCTCGCCGATGAGCTGAGCCCGACGCTCCGAGGCATCGTCGAGCGACAGGCGGTCGGCGATCGTCTCCACTCCCTCCCCGAGCCGGGAGAGCGCGAGCAGGAGATTGTCGAGCGTCACCCCCAGCCCGCCGGACCAGACGGGGTCGCCCCCGAACTCATCCGTGAGCCGCAGCACGGGCGCCGGCCCGGGCTCGGAGTCGAGCCGCCGGGCGAGCAGCGCGAACAGCTCGTCCGCCGAGCGGCGCGCGGCGGCGAGCGCGTCGTACAGGTTCTGCTGCACCAGCTCCCTGCTCGCCGCCGAGAGCAGATCGTCGCGGTTCTGAAGCGCCAGGCGGAGCGCCGACAACAGCCCGCGGCCGTTCTTGTCGAGCCGGAACAAGAGGCGCTGCACCCCGAGCATGCTCACTTGGGCGCCGAGGTGCGTCGCGGCGATGTCCTCGAGATGATGCGCCTCGTCGAGCACCAGCCGGCGGTAGGGCGGCAGGACCGCGGCCTCCTGCCAGTTATCGGACGCGATCCGCACCGCGAGGTCGCTCGCGAGCAGGTGGTGGTTCACGACGACGACGTCCGCTTCCGCCGCGCGGCGCCGCGCCTGGAACAGGAAGCAGCGCTCGAAGTGGGGGCACTTGAGCCGCGTGCAGAGATCCGATTCCGCCGCCACCGCGTCCCACACCTCGGCGCTCGGCTCGTCCGGAAGGTCCGCGAGGGTGCCGTCACCCGTTCGCGCCGCCCAGGCGGCGAGCGTCTCGAGCTCCGCCGAGCGGTCGTCGTCGAACAGGGAGCGCCCCGTGTCCCGGGCCTGCGCGAGCCGCGAGAGGCAGATGTAATTCCGCCACCCCTTGAGCAGCGCGAAGCTGGGCTCACGGCCCTCTCGGCCCCCCGTGGCAAGCGCGCGGGCGAGAATCGGAAGGTCCTTGCCGACCAGTTGTTCTTGCAGGTTGATCGTGTTGGTGGAGACGATCGTCCGCTCGCCGTTCTCTCGCGCCCACACCAGCGCCGGGACGAGATAGGCGAACGACTTCCCGACTCCCGTGCCCGCTTCGAGCAACGCGACGCCGCCGTCGTTGTAGACGTCGGCGATGTAGGCGGCCATGTCGCGCTGGCTCGGCCGGTCCTCGAAGCTGCCGAGCGCCCGCGCGACCGCACCCCGCGGCGCGAGCAGCCCGGCGACGTCGAGCGGGTCGAGCCGGGCGGCCGAGCGCGGGCGGGGACACTCGACCACCACGTAGAGATCGGTCACGTCGTTGTCGACGATGCCGAACCCGACTCCGCCGTCGTGCACCCGGGCGGCCACGCTCAGATCGGCCCCCGACGGCTCGAGCACGCCGCTCGGATGGTTGTGGAGCAGCATCTCGCCGCGCTCGGGCGTCCCCGGGAGGGCGAGGACCGCGTCGACCGTGCCGCGGGCGATGACCCGCGCCTCGACGATCGAGCCGTTCGCGTCGGGGCGCGCGACGAACGACACCTCCCGCCCGTGGGCCGCCGCGATTTCCCTGCGCAACAGCTCGCGGACCTCGGGCGTGAGGCGCTCGACGCTCACGTCTTCAGCTCGCGCTTCTTGGCAGCCGGGAAGAGCACGTTGTTGAGGATGAGCCGGTAGCCCGGCGAGTGCGGATGGAGCGAGAGATCGGTGGGCGGATCGCCGATCTGGTGCTGCTGGTCCTCCGGGTCGTGGCCGCCGAAGAACGTCCACGTCCCCTTGCCGTGGTCACCGTGGATGTACTTGACCCAGGGCGCGCCCTCCTCGTCGGCGAGCACCGTCACGCTCGGCTTGAGGCGGGAGCGCATGAACGACGTCGTCAACCCGTAGAAGTCGGTGATCACCTGGCGGTGGTCCTGGACCAGCATCGTGGGCACCGGGTCGATCTTGGCGCTGAAGCTGAACAGCTTGAACGCACCGAGGGGCTGGCGGCGCGCGCCCGCGTTCACCTGATGGCCGTCGATATCGGAGAAGCTCGCGATGGCCGGATTCGGCTCGAGGTGCGCTCCATCGCACGCGAGGCTCGCCGACCAGTCCAGCTTCGCGTCGGCCTGTGGGTCCATGGGCGTGCCGTCGGCAAAAGCGGCCGCGATGTCCACGCGCTCCGCGGCGAGGGCCAGCTCGAGCGTCTCCGTCGCAGTGCACATCGCGAACAGGAACCCGCCGTTCCCTACGTACTCGCGGATCGTCCGCGCCACCGCCTTCTTCAGGTCGGGCACGGTCCCGAACCCGAGCTGCCGCGCCGCTGCGCCGTTCAGGCGAACCATCTCCGCGAGCCACGGCGCACCGGCGTAGATGAGGTAGAACTTCGAGTACTGTCCGGTGAAGTCCTCGTGGTGGAGGTGGAGCCAGTCGTAATTGGACAGCCGCCCCCCCAGCACCTCGTGGTCCCATACCTTGTCGAACGCGATCCCGGCGTATTGCAGCGTGATGGTCACGGCGTCGTCCCAGGGGGCCGCGTTGGGCGGAACGTATACGGCCACCTTCGGCGCCTTCTCGAGGGGGACCGCGTCCATATTGCTCCCCTCGATCTCCCCGCGGATCGCCGTGACCCGACCCTCGTCCACCGGCTCGACCTTCACGCCCGCGAGGGCTGCGTCGCGCCGGAGGGCGTCGCTGTCCGGCAGCAGGAACGACCCGCCGCGATAGTTGAGCAGCCACTCGGCGCTCAGCCCGGCCTGGAGGACGCGATAGGTGACGCCGTAGGCCTTGAGGTGCTCGGATTGGGAGTCGTCCATGGGAACCAAAAGCTGGGCGGTAGAGGGCGGTAGAGGGCGGTAGAGGGCGGAGAAGCCCCGCGGTCCGAGCAGATCAGCTCCGACCGACAGTCCGGCTGTCCGCCCGACCGCCTGAAGAAACTCCCTGCGCTTCACGACTTCGGAATCGCTCCCTTGGCCCGCTCCAACTCCCGCCGCGCTTCGGGCACGAACGCGCTGCGCGGGTACGTGAGGATCAAGTGCTCGAGGTGTTGCACCGCCTCGGCCGTCCGCTGGCGGCGTTCGAGCAAGCGAGCCCACTCGAGCTCGGCCTCCGGCGCCGCCGCCCCTCCGTTGCCATCCGCCCGCACCACTTCCTCGAACAGCGCGAGCGCCGTCCGCTGCTGGTCAGAACCGAGCCGCGCAGCCACGCGCCCCGCGAGCAGCAGCACGGCCGGCGCCCCGGCCCCCGCTCCAGTTCCCTCCCCCAATCGCCCGGCTACGTGCTGCAGGGCGTCCACCGCGCGCGCCGAATCCCCTCGACCGAGGAGCAGCAGCGCCCGGCCCAGCTCAGGAGAGTCCTCCGTGGGAAGCTGCTGCACCAGCGCGAGCGCGCCCGAGCGCTCGGTGGCGTCGCGCCGGTCGCCCGCATACGGCCCCGCCGCCCGGAACAGGTTTTGGGCTTCCTTCAGGCGGGCGATCCAACCCTTCGCCGCCAGCGCGTCCACGCCGGAATCGCCCGCGAGCACCGCGTCGGCGAGGTCCAGCTCACCCCGGAGCACGCGCGCCCGTGCGAGCTTGAGGCGCAGCGCCGCGCGGTCGTCCCCGCCGAGCCGGGTGTCAGAAGCGAGCCGCCGGGCGGCCTCGTCGAGCCGGCCGTCGTCGATCAGCGCATCGACCAGCGCCCGCTGCGCGAGCGCCTGTGCGTCGGGCGGGGCCGTGGAATCGCGCTCGACGTGCTCCAGCATCTCCCGCGCCGCTGCGCGGTCGCCCGCAGCGAGGAAGGCGCGCGCCGCCTCCGCCCGTGCCCGGACGGCGAGAGCGTCGGAAACCATGTCCGCATACCGGGCGAGGGCGAGCGCGCGAACGTGGCGCGCTTCCGGCGTGCTCCTCGCGCCCGCAATGTCGGCGAACCGCCGCAGCGCGGACGCCGCCTCGGGGGACGGAGCAGCCACCGTCGGCTCGAACAGGGTCCACGCGCGCTGCGCCTGACCCCAGTCGAGGAGCAGCTCGGCCGCCAGCCGGCGTGCGAGCGGCGTGGAATCGCCGGCCGTGAGCTCTCGCACGACCCGCTCCCGGCGCTCTTGCGGGGCCTCGGCGAGCCGGCTCGCGGCCGTGGGGAGCTGGGCCGGCGCCTCGGTGAGCGCACTCACCCACTCCCGCGCTGCGCCTTCCCAGTCCCCGCTGCGCTGTAACAGGTCGGCGAGCTCGACGCCGAACGCCGGGGGCCGCGCGACCGCCCGCCGGCCGGCGAGCAGCACTTCCAGTGCTGCGTCGTGCCGGTGCGCATCTTCCAGGGCGATCGCCCATTCGCGCCACGGCGCCTCGTCGCCCGGCGCGTCGGCCGCCCAGCGGAGCGCCGCGGCCCGCGCGCTGTCCAGCTCGTTCAGCGCCACGTAGGTCCGCAGCAGCAGCGCCCGCAGCGGACCGTTCTTCGGGCCCGCCACCGCAGCGCGCTGGGCCACGGGGAGGAGCTCGGGGAGCCGACCGAGCAGCGGCAGGACGCGCTCGAGGCCCAGCAGCGCCGGCAGGTTCGTGGGATCGGCGCGCACCGTCGCGAAGTACACGGTCACCGCCTGCTGGTGCTGGCCCGCGCGCTCGAGCTCGAAGCCCTGGCCGATGGCCTGGGCCGGAGCCGGTCGGGCGGCCAAGAGTGACAAGAGCAGTGCGGCAAACCGGGGTGCGCCTCGGCGCCCGGTGCGCGGCTGAAGCCGCGGCTCGGCATCGCCCGCTGAACCGGGATCAGGCCGGTTTACCGGCCAGGGCCGAGCCGCGGGTTCACCCGCGGACTCACGGCGGCTGGGGAGCATTGAGTCTCCGGAAGTACTCGAGCACGAGCCGCCGCTCCTCGGGGGTCAGGTTCATCAGCTCTTCCCAGGTCGGGTAGCGGAGCCTGGGCCCGGTGCCCGTGGCGCCGGGCTTGAGCACGTCGGGGAGGTGCACGCTGTCGCCCGTCGCGGGACGGCTGGTGCGCTCCTTGTTCTCGTCCGGCTCCCGGCCGGAGAGCGTGCGGCCGGCGTCGAGCAAGCGGCGGTACAGGCGCTCCTGGCGCTGGATCGTCTGGGGGTCGAGCCGTCCCGCTTCGAGCTGCCGGGCCAGCTCGCGGGCCTCCTGCGCGAGCGCTCCCGCCGCGGCGCTCGCACCCTCCGCCTGCAAGCGCGCGAGCTGGTCCGCAAGGGCCCGCTGCCGCGCCGCCAGTGCGCGGAGCTCTTGCAGCACCGCCTCGCCGCTTGGACCGACCATCGGGAGCAGACCTCGCGCCTGCCCGTTCAACGCCCCCTGGTCGCGAGCAAGCCGAGCGAGCTGCTCGACGGCCTCGGCGAACCCGCTGCCCGATTGCGCGCCCGCGACCTGGCTGCGGCTGCGCGCCAGCGCGAGCGCCGTGGCATTCAGGGCGTCCACCGCTTCTTCGGCAAGCCCGGCGGCCTCGCTCGCGTTCGGGTTGGCTTCCTCGAGTTGCTGCCGCGCCGCGGCCATTTGCCGCCGCGCGAAGCCGAGCGCGGACTCGAGCTGCGGCGAGACGAGGGCGTGCTTCCCCGCGGCCTCCCGGATCTGACGCTCCACCGCCGCCGTGCCTTCCTCGACGGACGCCTGCGCGGACCGTGGCTCCGCCGTCGTCTCGCCACCCCGCAGCGCCTCGGCCACCCGCTGCTGCCGCTCGGCGAGCGCCGCCGTCTCCGACAGCGCCCGATCGAGCGCGGCGAGCGTCTCCCGCTTCCACGCGCCGCTGAGGGAGTCCCGCCGCGCGCGCAACTGCTCGGGAAGCCCCTCGAGCTCCCGCTCCGCCTCCTGACCGGCCTGTTCCGCGCCGGGCGCCTGGCCCTGCTCCGCCGCCTCGGCGGCGTTCCCCATCGCGCCCTGCGCCCGGCGCGCCGCGTGTTGGGGCGCCGCCAGAGCGCTCGGCTCGCCCTGGGGCGCCGGCCCCTCCGGCACGATGTCCCGCGCGACCTCCTCAATCCCCTGGGCCAGCGCGCCGGCACGCTGGGCGAGCGCACGCTCCCGCGCGGCCGCCGCGCTGTCGGGGCGCACCGCCTCCGTTCGGTTCCACTCGTTCTGGCGCCGCTTCAACTCCTCGGCGTCCGCGGCGAGCGACGCGAGCGCGCCTTCGGCCGCGGCGCGGCGGAAAAGCTCCCGGCTGCGCTCCAGCTCGGCCTTGAGCTGCTCCTGCGCCTCGGCGAGGCGCTGCAGCGCCTGCCGCGCGGCCTCGGGATCGAGTTTCGCGAGCGCCTGCTGCAGCTCCCGCAGGCGCTGCTCCAGCTCGGGCGTCACGGCGCGAGCGAGCAGCTGCTGCACCTCGCGTAGCCGCGCCTGGAACGCCGTGTCCTCGATCCCCGCAGCCTTCGCGGCGCGGGCGATCTCCTCAACCGTCTTCGCGAGCTCCTGCACGCGCTGCTCGAGCGCTTGCTGCTCGCGGGCGACCGCTTCCGCGCGCTCGCTCGCCTCGAACGGCAGCGTGCTACTCTGGGCCCCCGTCCCCGCCCCCGTCGGCTGCCGGCGCGCGGCGCCGGCGTCACGCGCGCGCTCCTGCGCCAGGTCGCTCGTCCGCTCCCCCAGCTCTCGCGCTGACCCGGTGACCGAGTCCACCGCGGAAGCCAGATCGCGTGCGGCGGCGCGCGTCGCCGCCCGCAGCTCCCCGAGACTCGGCAGCCGCAGCGCGAGCTCCGCGCTTCTCCCGACATGCGGGGTGGGCGCGTTGTCCCAGGCCTCCGCGCGCAGGCGCAGCGTGTCGCCCGGCAACAATCCCCGGCGTTCCGCGTCGAGCTCCCCCTGCACGATGGCGCGGTCGCCCACGCCGCTCACGTCGAGCGAGTCGCGCCGCGGCTCACCGACCTTGCCCGTCTGGCTCACACGCCAGCTCACCACCTGGAGCCGAGACAGCCCGTGGTCGTCGCGCACGTCGATCACGAGCGGCTGGCGGAGCGACAGCGGCAGGGTCGTGTCCCGCCCGGGCACCGGCACCGTCACGATGGGCGCCGAGTCCGGGACGACGCGCAACCACAGCTCCGGGGGCTCGCCTTCGAGCGGCGCGCCGTCGGCCGTGGTCACGTCGAGTCGCCAATCGCCGGACGCTCCGGGGAGGAGTCGCCCGCCGAACCGCGCGCCCGCGGCCGAGAGGCGCGCAACGGCCGCGCCGTGCCTCCACGCCACCGCCGTGAGCGGGACGCTCGCCGCGCCCGTCGTGACGATCACCGTTCCTTCGGGGATCAGAATCGTGTCCCGGCCGGGCACGAGGGGCTCGTCCGCCCGGCCCAGGTAGGAAGGATAGCGCGCGGTGAGCTGCAGCTCGGTGACGAATGCCGGGAGCGCCACCGTGACGCGCCGCTCGCCGCTCGTCCGCCCGCCGCTCGACGCGCGCAGGAAGAGATCGGCTACGAGCGGTCCCAGGCGGCGCATCGCCCGGCCTGCGGAGTCGAGCGTCACGTCCGTCGCCCGCCACGGCTCGCCGGGCCCGCGCGCCCAGAGCAGCGCGTGCGAGGCGGCGGGAACCTCGATGGTCACGGTCACGCTCTCACCGCGGCGCACCGCGGCCCGGTCCACCGACAGCCGCACGGGCGCGCTCGCGTCGGCGAGCGTTCGCAGCGGGTGCCAGAAGGCGGCCGCGCGCCCGGCACCCGGCGCCGCGGCGAGGAACAGCGCCGCGCCGCCCGCGGCCGTGGCGACGCCCAACAGGAACCCGCGCCGCGTCCCGCGGCCGAGCACCTGGGCGACCAGAGGGGCGGCTTGTTCTACCACCCGCGTGGCCCACACGTCGGCGAGGGTCAAGAGATCCGCACTCACGCCTCCGGGCGGTGTGGGCGCGAGCAAGCCCACGACGCTCCCAGCGCGCGTCCCAACTGTCGTCTCAACTAGACGACCGAGCGCCTGCGGAGCCGCGTCCAGCCGCACCCGCCGCGCGAATCCCACCGCGACCACGAGAACCGCGGCGATCGCCAGCCACGCGCCGACCACGCCGGCGACGTGGGGCGCGAGGCGCAGCCCCAACGCGGCGATGGCGAAGCCGAGCCCGGCGCCCGCGAGCAGGACCGCTCCGGCGCGGGCGCGCGCATGCGGCCGTCCGAGCCGCCGCAGCCGCGCCGCGGTGCCGGTCACCGGGTCGAGCTCACGGCGTAGGTGAAGAGATTCACGCCCATGCGCAACGCCGCCTCGTGCAGCTCCGGGGGGTCGTGGTGCACCTCGGGGCCTTCCCAGCCGTCCCCGAGATCCGACTGATAAGAATAGTATACGACCAAACGGTCACCCAAAAAGATGCCGAACCCCTGCGCCGGCAGGCCGTCGTGCTCGTGGATCTTCGGGATGCCCTTCGGGAAGTCGTACGGCACGTGGTAAATGGCGTGGTTCAGCGGCACCTCGACCAGCGGGTGGTCGGGGAGCACGCGCGCGATCTCGCGGCGGAACGACTTGTCCATGCCGTAGTCATCGTCGGCGTGCAGGAACCCGCCTTGCTCCAGATAGCGGCGCAGCGTCTTCGCTTCCTCGGCCGAGAAGTGAACGTTGCCGTGCCCCGTCATATAGAGGTAAGGGATGTCCCACAGGTCGGGGCTGTCGAGCGCCACCACGCGCTCGCGTTCGGCCACGGGGAGCCCGGTGCGCTGGCGAATGGCTGCGAGCAGATTCGCCAGCTTGGACGGGCCGGTGTACCAGTCGCCGCCGCCGTCGTAATGCAACCTTCCGATCGTCAGGGACGCGGCGTTGCGTCGGGATGCGGGATGGGGGATGCGGGATGCGTGGACTGACGTGCGCATAACGCATCCCGCATCCCGCATCCCGCATCCCGCCTCCGCATTCCGCACTCCGGAAGCCCGTAGGCGACCGGGAGCCACAGCGCGTACAGTAAGACCGTCAGGCGAATCAAAGTTCGTTGACCAACCGATAGGCCGTATTGCGCGTGATCCCGGTCTCGGCGGCAAGGCGGTCGGCTGCATCCTTGCGGGTCATCCCCTGGGCGAGGAGGGCACGCGCGCGCTCCGTCGGATCGGGCGGCCGTTCGGCGCGCACGGCCTTGCCGGTACCCGCGACCACGACTGTGACCTCGCCGCGCGCCGGCGCCTCGGCATAATAACCCGCCAGCTCATCCAGGGTCCCGGCGCGGGTCTCCTCGAACACTTTCGTGAGCTCGCGCGCCACGGCCGCGCGCCGGTCGCCGCCGCAGGCAGCGGCCAAGTCGCGCAGCAGATTCGCCACCCGCGGCGGCGCCTCGAACAGGACCACTGTCCACTCGCTCCGCGCCACCGTCTCGAGCAGCCGTCGCCGCTCGCCGCCCGTGCGGGGGAGGAATCCGAGAAAGAGGTAGCGGTCGCCGGAGATCCCCGAGACCGACAGCGCCGCACCCACGGCCGTGGGCCCGGGGATCGTGACGACCGGCACGTCTCGCTGCCGCGCCGCGGCGACCAGCACCGCGCCGGGATCGCTCACGGCGGGCGTTCCGGCGTCGGTCACGAGCGCCACGTCCTTTCCCGAGCCGAGCAGATGCAGGATCCGACGCTGCGCAGCCTCGTCCGAGTGGGCGTGGAAGCTCAGCAGTGCGGCGCGCGAGCCGACGTACGCCAGCAGCGGCTTAGTGTGGCGCGTGTCCTCGGCGGCCACGGCGGCGACGCGCCGCAGCGTCGCCGCGGCGCGTGGCGACAGGTCCTCGAGATTGCCCAGCGGCGTCGCCACGACGTAGAGGGTTCCCGCCATCTCACCACTTCACCCGCCACGGCAGCCGGCCATAGAATCCGGCGGACTCGAGCACGTAGCGGTGCTCCCGCGTCGCCTCGCGCAGAATCTCGGGCGCGGTGCCCGGCATCATCACTTCGACGCCCTCGAGCAGCTGGAGCGACCAGTCCGTCAGCGCGCTGGACAGCTCTTCGGGCCGCACCACGGCTTCGGGAGTATCGGCGTCGCGCGGGACCGAGAGGAGCGTGATCGCCCGGTGCGTGTCCGCGAGCCCCGCGGCGATGCGTCGCGCCCGGCGCAGCGCCTCCCCCGGGAACTCCTTCTCGACCTGGTCCACGATCCGCCAATAGAGCTGGCGGTACGTGTTGATGAGGGCGTCGGGCGCCTGCCGCGGGAGGTCGGCGACCGCCGGGAACGTGGCCGCCGACAGCGCCGGCGGCTCGCCGCTCTCGCCGGCGCGGAACAGCGACTCGAGATAGTGCGGGACGGACATCCCGTCGGGCTTGTCGCAGAAGTACCCGGCGCCGGCGTAGCGGCCCTGCTCGAGCCGCACGTACGACACACGGCCGTCCGCGATCAGCTCGAGGACGCCGGTGGCCTTCTCTTGCTGCAGCTTCGAAAACAGCGTCCCCGGATCAGCGGCGTTCATCCAGTGCGGCTGCGCCGGCGCCGCGCACGAATGGTACATCCAGGCCAGCTGCTCCATCGGCGCCGTCCAGTATGCGAGCTCGCCGCGCTCCGCCTCCAGCCGCATCCTGTTTAGCGCGTCCGTGATCGTGATCACCTGACGCCCCGTCGTGTGGAGCGACGCGGCATTCACGGCCTCGCCGTTCCGGAAGAAGAGGAGCAGGCACTCGTCGGGCAGGTAGGCCGCGATGTACCCGTCCACGCGACCGTCGCGGTCGCGTTTGCCCCAAGCCAGCAGGTTGTCGAGATGGATGAACGCGAGACGGGTCCGATGAATCAGGCCGTGCGCCCGCGGGAACTCCAGGTCCGCGAGGCGCACCGGCGAATTCATCAGGCGAGCGGCGCTCGCGCGCATGGTCCTCCGGAGAGGATGCTACGGCAGATGCTGCTGGATCTTCTTGTCGAATATCGGCTTCGGATAGGCGCCCACCAGCGTGTCCACGTGCCGCCCGTCCAAGAAGAATAGAATACTCGGAATCGAGCGCACGTTGAAGCGCATCGCCGTCTGCTGGTTCGAGTCAACGTCCATCTTGGCGACCTTCAACTTGCCCCGGTATTCCCCGGCGAGCTGCTCGAGAATCGGCGCCACCATGTGGCACGGGCCGCACCACTGCGCCCAAAAGTCCACGACGGCGAGCCCCCTGTGCTGCTCCACCTCCTGTCCGAACGTGGCGTCGGTGACCGCCACGGGATGTCCTTCTACCACCGGATGTACCTCTGCCATGGCCCTCCACTCCTTCTTTCACAGTCGTTATGTTGACGGGCGATATGACTGACTCCGGCGCCCGTCTCGCTCACGTGGGCATCGCCTTGCCCGACATCGCCGCCGCGCTACCGTTCTATCGGGACGTCCTCGGCCTCGAGCCGACCGCTTCCGAGACCGCCGACGGCGCGACCATCATTGGGCTGACCCTGGGCGACGTCCGGGTCGAGCTCCTCGAGCCGCAGGATCCAGAGGGCCCGGTGGCGAGGTTTCTCGCCAAGCGCGGGCCCGGGATCCACCATCTCTGCTACCGCGTGCCCGATCTCGACCGGGCGCTGGAGCGCTGCCGGGCGGCTGGCTACCGCCTGATCGACGCCGTCCCGCGCCGCGGTGCGGGCGGCCGGCGCATCGCCTTCCTTCATCCGCAGGCGACCGCCGGCATCCTGTTGGAGCTAACCGACTAAGCTAACGCCGTGCCGCCGCCGATCGTTCCCCGGACGCTACGGCCTGCACGACGCGACCGGGCTGCCGGCGACGTCGAGGTGCACGTCGTGTACGAGCCAGCCGCCGCTCTTCACGTGCACCAGATCGATCGGGAGCACGACCTTGCACCCCGTCGGCCGCTGAATCTCCACGTGGAAGTTACGCTCGTTCTCGTTCCCGGGCACGGCCGACGGGCCATCGACCACGCGGTACCCGACGTGATTCAGGTACTTCTGGATGACCGTGAGCCGCTGCCTCAGGTCCTCCGCCTTCATCCAGTCCGTGGCCGGCCCGCGCTCGGTTCCCCAGAGGGCGCCCATCTGGTGGAAGTCGCTGGCCTGGACGGCCGACAGGAATTGCGCGAGCGTCTCGGTCAGCGATTGCGGCGCGGGAGTCTGGTGCGACCCCCCGCCGCACGCGAGCGGGCCCAGCGCGAGGAGCACGACGAGTGCCGTTCCGACTGTGTGTGCCCACGCCCACCCCGCCTCTGCATCCCGGCGAGGGGGAAGGGGGGGCGCGGTCCGGAGAGTATTCGACGCACCATGTCGGAACGGCACGAGTCGTGGTCTCACGGACACGTTCCTGTGGAGGGCGGAGTGCTCCGAAGGTAAGAAGGCATGCGCCTCTACGTCAACATTGATCACGTGGCGACGCTGCGCGAGGCGCGCCGCACCGACGAGCCCGACCCGGTGCGGGCGGCCGAAGCCGCCGAGCGCGGCGGCGCCGACGGCATCACCTGCCACCTGCGTGAGGACCGCCGTCACATCCAGGACGCCGACGTGCGCGCCCTGAAGGCGTCCATCCGCACGGTCTTGAACCTCGAGCTGGCGCAGCATCCCGAGATCGTGCGGCTCGCGTGCCGCGTGCGGCCGTTCCAGGCGACGCTCGTCCCCGAGCGACGCCGGGAGATCACGACGGAGGGCGGTCTCGCGGTGCGGCGCACCGACCGCCGGCTAGGCGACACGATCCGCCGCCTCAGCGACGCGGGGCTCCGCGTGAGCCTGTTCATCGGGCCCGACCTGAAGACGATCGACGCCGCGGCGGCGATCGGCGTCCCGGCGATCGAGCTGCACACCGGCCGATACGCTCACACGTGGCGCAAGAGCGGTCGCGCGCTCGACGAGCTGCGGCGCGCCGCAGCGCACGCCCGGTCCGCGGGCCTCGCCGTGCACGCGGGCCACGGGCTCACCTACCAGAACGTGCAACCGGTCGCCGCCACGCCCGAGATCGAGGAGCTGAACATCGGGCACAGCATCGTCAGCAACGCGGTGTTTTGGGGGATCGAGGAGGCGGTGCGGCGGATGCGGAAGCTGGTGGACGACGCGCGGGGGGTTTGACCCGACCCTTCCGGCTCCCTACCTTCTGACTCCGATGACGCAGCCCGGCAAGCCCGTGGGGATGGCGGACTTCTTCGCCCTCGAGGCGGGGGAGTACCTGGAGCGGCTCGACGCCCTGTTGCAGCCGAGCGACTCGCCGGCCGCCGAGGAGTTCGTGCGGCTCGCCCGCGCGCTGCGCGGCAGTGCGTTGATGGCGAAGCATCAGGCGATCGCCCGAGCCGCGGCGGGGCTCGAGTCGCTGGCCCGCGCCGCGCGCGAGAGCCGCCGCGGTTGGGACGTCGAGACGAAGCAGCTTGCGGTCCGCGCCGTGGACGACCTCAAGATCTTCGTGCGGCGCGCGGCGAGCTGGACGGACGCCGACACGGCCAAAGCCGAGGCTCTGGGCCAGCAGCTTGAGCGCGTGGCGGGTCGTCCGCCGGTGTCGGCGCGCGGGCCGGAAGCGCCGGGCCTGGACGCCGGTGCGCGCGCCTTCGTGGCGCGCGAGGGCGCGGCGATCGCGAGCGCGCTGGATCGTACCGCGCAGGCGCTGCAGGCCAACCGCGCCGCGCACGATCCGCTGCGGCTGGTCCTCAAGGCGGTTCAACCGCTGCGGGGGCTCGCCGCGCTCAACGACCTCCCGCCCCTCCCCGACCTGCTCGAGGGGATCGAGCGCGCGGTCGCCAAGGCGTCGGGGTCGGGGCCCGAGCCGCCCCCGCAGGTCGCCGAGCTGTTCCAGGCTGCGGCGACGGCAGTGGCGCGGAGCGCGCGCGAGGTCGCCGACCGGGGACGCCCCGACCCCGAGGGCGCCGAGTTCCAGACTTTCGCCGGGCTGCTCCTCAAGTTCACGGAGCGAGAGCCCGACGTCGTGCCGATCGGGTCGCTCTACTACGGCGACTCGGGCCCCCACATCGTGAACCGCGGCACCCCCGCGGCTCGACCGTCCGGACTGGGCCGCCTCGAGCTCGTGAGCCAGGGCGAGCATCTGCGGCAGGCGGCCGATTCCCTCGAGCGCGCTCAGAGCGTGACGCAGCGCGAGCTGCGCGCCCATACGCTTGCCAGCACGTTCCGCGCGCTCGGGGCTGCGGGCGGCGGCATTTTGGGAGAGAGGGTCGCGCAATTCGCCGCGGCGGCCCAAGACGCGCTGGCAACCGGCGTCGCCGTGCAGGAACCGGCGGCGTTCGCGGCCGAGTTGCGGCGCGCGGGCGACGTGCTGGCGCGCACGGGAGCGGAGGGAAGGGGCGACGAAGCGGCGCTCGCCGCGGAGCTCGATTCCCTGATCGCCCGGATCCACGCCCTGCCGCGCTCACGAGCGGCGCCGGTCGGGTCGCCGCCGCCCGCCCCGCCCGCCCCGCCCGCCCCGGCCCCACCCGATGAGCCGGTGCCGGAAACGCCGGACCTCGTCGGCTCGTGGATCGCGTACCAGCGCCACGTGCAGACCGAGCAGGCCGGCATCGGCCCGGCCTCGCTCGAGGAGCTGACCGCCGCCGTCGGGCGGCCGCCCGCGTCGCGCGAGACCGGCCGGGCCGCGGGAACAGTGTCCGCCCCCGCGACAGTGCAGTCGGAAGTCGTGGACGTGCGGACGCTCTTGTATCGGGGTGAGCGCGCACTCTATCGTGCGCGGGAGTTGCGGGAACTGGCGAAGCAGGCGCCCCCCAGCGCGCTCCCCGCCCTCGTCGAAGAAGTCTGCGATCTCGTTGCCCTCGCCCGGAGTCCTAGGCTGCGCGCCGGCTGGGCCTGGGTGGGGGGGCTCCTCGTCACGATCGCGCTCCTGTACTGGACGCTGCGCGACGTCGACCCGGGCGCGGTGCTCGGCCACATGCGGCGCGCCGCGCTGTGGCCCTTCCTCGGCGGCGTCACCCTCGCCACCCTCACGTTTCCGCTCCGCACGATCCGCTGGCGCGTCATCCTGCGCGACGTGGATGGCCGGCGCCTGCCGTGGATTCCCCTGTGGCACGCCACGGCCGTGGGCTTCATGGCGAACAACCTGCTCCCGGTCCGCGCCGGAGAAGTCGCCCGCGCCTACATGACGCGCCGCCAGCTGCCCGTGCGTTTCACGACCGCCCTCGCATCGATCGGCGTGGAGCGCGTGCTCGACGGGCTCGTGCTCGTGGGCCTCATGGTGCTGCCGCTGGCGGCGCCGTCGTTCCCGCCTCGCGCGACCATCGGGGGGGCGCCGGTCTCGCGCCTGGCCATGAGCGCAGCGGCGTTGTTCGCCGCGGTGCTGCTCGTCGCGCTGCTCGTCGTGCAACGGCCCGCGCAGTGCCTCGCCCTGTGGAACCGGGCGACCCGCGCCCTCTTCCCGGCTCGCGTCGCCGAACGGCTCACGCACGTCGCGGGGGGCGTGGTCGCGGGGCTCGCGGTGCTGAAGAGCCCCGGGCGGCTCGCGCTCGTCGCGGGGTGGTCGCTCGTGCTGTGGCTCGTGAACGCGGCGTCGTTCGCGCTCTGCTTCCGCGCGTTCGGACTTCCCGTCGCCACCGAGGGGGCGCTGCTGCTCCAGGGACTCATCGGCTTCGGCGTCGCGCTGCCGTCTTCCCCCGGATTCTTCGGGCCCTTCGAGGCCGCGACCCGGGTGACCCTCGCGCTGTACGGCATCGGGGCGGACCAGGCGGTGAGCTACGCCGTGGCGTACCACATCGCGGGGTTCATCCCCATCACGCTGCTCGGCGCGTATTCGCTGTCGCGGACGCACGTGCGGCTCGGCGAGCTGCGGGGCGCGGACGCCGCGGCCGCATAGCAGCATGCTGAAAAACCCCCTTGAACAGTCCCGCCGTGGATTGATTGGACGCCCTGAAGGGCGCCCTCGGCCCGCGCGCGTCCTGAAGGACGCTGGTGCGCCGCCGTCCTTCAGGACGGCTCCCGCAGCCGAGGCCGGGCTTCAGCCCGTGCGATCACCGCTCGCAACCCCTCAACACCTTTTCTCAGCACCGCGTTAGCCCGTGGTGGACCGGGTTCGGATCGCGGCGCACGCGAAGCTCAACCTGTTCCTGCGCATTCTCTCCCGCGAAGCCCCGTCGGGCTACCATCAGATCGAAACCGCGTTCGCGCTCCTGGAGCTGGCGGACGACCTGGTCGTCACCCGCACACCGGTCGACGTCACCCTCAGCGTGGAGGGTCCCGCCTCCGACCTCGGACCCCCGGAGCAGAATCTCGCCGTGCGCGCGGCACGCGCGATGCTCGATGCGACGGGGCGCAAGTTCGGCGTGGCAATCGAGCTCACCAAGCGGATTCCGGTGCGTGCGGGGCTCGGAGGCGGCTCGAGCGACGCCGCTGCGGTCCTCCACGCCGTGAATGCCCTCGCCCACAACGCGGTCCCGCGGCCCGAGGTGCTGCGCCTCGGCGTGCAACTCGGCGCGGACGTCGCATTCTTCGCGAGCGGCGCGGCCGCGGCGCTCGCCTGGGGTCGCGGCGAGCGGTTGTTCCGGGTGGAGCCACCGCCCGCGGCCCCGGCGCTCGTCGCCGTGCCGCCGTTGACGATCGCGACAACCGAGGCGTACCGGTGGTGGGACGAGCTCCACCCCAGCCCGCCGGCGCGCGGGCCGGTGCTGCTCGACGCGCCCGCGTTCACGACCTGGAGCAGCGTGGGGCGGCTCGGCGGGAACGACTTCGAGATCCCCGTCTTCGGCAAGCATCCGCCGCTGCGCGAGCTGTTCGAAAGACTCGCGCAGACCCATCCATACTGGGTGCGTCTCTCCGGCTCGGGCAGCGCCGTGGCCGCGGTCTATGCGAGCGAGGCGTTACGCGACGATGCCGGGATGATGCTGGGCGAGAAGCGGCAGCGGTTGCTCAAGACGGCGACGCGGGCGCTGCCGGCACCGGGCCCCGAGCCGGCCTAGTTCGGATGGCGGGGTCGCACCGGCAGTGGTAGCGTTGGGTCGGGATCTACGTTCGGAGATCGCCATGCCCGAGCAACTCATCGGCACCGTCATCCACTACTTCAAGGGGCCGAGCGTCGCCGTCGTGCACGTGACCGACGGCGAGTTGGCCGTGGGAGACCGCGTGCGCTTCCACGGCCACACGACCGATTTCACCGAGCAGATCACCTCCATGGAAGTGAACCACCAACGGGTGGAACGGGCGAATCCCGGTGACGAGGTCGCAATCCAGATCGTGGACCGCGCGCGACCTCACGACCAGGTGCTCAAGGTCACGTAGGAGCACGGACGGTTCGCCGCGGCGCCCGGGTGTAAGGTGGATCACAGCACCGTAGCCGCCGTGGCGCCATACGTAGCCACTGGGACTATCTGATCGCGTTCATGACCCAAGCGCTTGGCTGGGCTCGACTCTGGGCAACGGCGCCGCCGCTCGCCGACGCCATGGTGCGGCAAGGCGCGTGGTACGCCGTCGCCAGCCTCGGGGAGACGCGCGCCGTGCTCGAGGTCAACGGCGAGCGCGTCGCCGTGCCCAACGACTTCCTCGAGATCCGCCCGCGCCGCCCCGACCGCTTCACGGTCGTCTACCGGCCGCGCGACAGCTCCAATCCCGCGCGCGGCACGCGCGCGGACCTGGGGCGCATCTACGCCGTGTGTCCGGCATGCGGCTCGCGCGCGCAGGTGATCGGGCGCCCGTCAGAGACCAAGTGCCCGAAGTGCGGGTTTCGGGGGGAGATCGCCTGGTGGGAGACAGGGTGACCGCTCGACGTCCGCGCCCCGGCTCATGAACCGAAGAAAATTTGTTATTGCGCGGCGACAACTCGGTCGCGCCCCGCTGCCTTCGCGCGGTAAAGGGCGGTGTCAGCGGCGCGTAGGACTGCTTGGCCGCTCGTGCCGTGATCCGGTAGGATCGCCACCCCCAACGAGACCGTCAGCGGACCAAGCAACTGACCGTGATAGTCTACCTGAAGCTGTTTGATACGCTCGCGTAATTGGTCCGCGCGCGCGCGCGTCACGGCGAGCGAAGCTCCGGGTAAGATGAGGGTGAACTCCTCGCCGCCGTAGCGGCAGGCAATATCATCCCCACGGACGTGCTGTTGCAGAAAGGTGCCCAGTTCGCGCAGCACGTTGTCACCGGCCTCGTGACCCAAGGTATCGTTAAACGGCTTGAAGTAGTCGAGGTCCAGCATGACAATTCCCAGTGGGCTCTTGCTGCGCTTCGCGCGGAACACCTCGCGCTCCAGCGACTCTTCCAAGTAGCGCCGGTTGAAGAGCCCGGTGAGCGAGTCACGCACAGACTGGCTGTGCAAAGTCTCGCGCAGTTCCAAATTGGCCAGTGCCAAGCCAATGTGTTCCGCCAGTGTCACTGCCAGCTGCTGTTTCCCTTCGGTGAGTCGCCCCGATACCCGGGGCGGCAGGCTCAAATGTAGCAAGCCAAAGGTCTCGTTCTGAGCCGACAGGGGGACGCACAGATATGCCGACGGCAACGGATCGGCCAAATGCTTACAAAGGAGAGCTGCGTGGGTGTTTTCCACTCGATGTAATCGCCCCGTACGGAGCGCCCAACAATTCCCCGGCGGAAACACGGCTTCATTCGGAGTGGCAGATAGCTCACCCCAGCTGACAACAAGATTGATCACGTGATGCGAGGTATCCAAGACACCTAACGCTCCTGACTCGGCTGGAAATAATTGCGGCGCAAACTGCGCGATGACGGTGTAGACTTCATCGGCAGTGATACAGCTTTGGAACAGATTGCCCATTTCAGCGAGCAGGGTGATCGCGCGATTGCGGTGTTCCAATTCCTGCACCCACACGGATTGTTTGTCGTGCGCTTGTTGCAGAGCGTCCTCGGCGAGTTTGCGCTCGCTAATATCGCGGATGTTGCATTGGATCACTTTGGTGTCGTCAACCTGATATACATTGCTGACAAATTCCATGTGGATGCGCCGTCCGTCTTTGGTTTGAAGCGGCAGATTCTCGTAACGAATGTATCCTTTCTTTTGCAATTCTCGAAAGGCGGTCTGGCTGGTTTCGATGTCTCTCACGGCACCGATTTCCCAAAGTTTCTTTCCCAAGAACTCGTCGCGTGAGTAGCCTAACATCTCGATCAAGAAGGGGTTTACCTCCGTAATCTGTCCGGTGTCGGCATCGAGCAAGAGTATGCCATCTTGTGCCGTTTCAAAAAGGCGACGAAAACGAATCTCGGAATCTTGCAAAGATCTTTGCACGCGCTCGCGCGTCGCAAGTTCGCGCTTGAGCTGTCGCTCCCTCGAGTCACCCAACCATCCAATCACCGCGCCAATCAGCGCCACGACCACGAGCGTGATTATCTCACCGCTGCGGACAAGCACATTCCCGCCGGGCTCTCCGGCAACTTTCAGGAGCAATGTATTCAGCGGGAAAGCCAGTAGTCCGGCGACCAGGCCAGCCCTCACTCCAAAGAACCACGCCGCCACTGTCACAGGAATTGCGATCAGCGCGCTGACGCCAGCCCCGAAATGGCCGTACAGCGGGACGTACGCCACCGCGTATATGCATGCCGTCAGGAAGGTGAGAGCTGCTCTGGCGGTTTGTGATTCGAGATCAAACCGCGTTTTAATCATGACCGGTTCCCATGAGCGACCCCCACGGGAACGAAGGCCGGACGGGGAAGGGGGACTCGGAGTTCGCTTTACGCGGGAAGGTGGGCCGCGGGCGCGTTCCGCCGCGCGCACGACGACAGGGACCGCGGCCCAACCCTCGCCTCGGCAGAGAGGGTTTCCAGGTTTTCTTGTCGCCCGCCGCTACACGCCCCATGGTTCCGGACGGGGAATGAAATTCCCATCTGTACGGCGATTTCGCGCCACAATATGGCGATAGTGCTATGCGCGCGTGACCCGAAGGAAGACCGAAGATCTTTGCGATGGAGCAGGCGAGCGCAACGCCGGAGCTATTCGTCTAACAGGGCGCTGAAAAACGCGCTGAAAAACCTCCTGAAGAGTCCCGACGTGGATTGATTGGACGCCCTGAAGGGCGCCCTCGGCCCAAGCGCGTTCTGAAGGACGCTGGTGCGCCGCCGTCCTTCAGGAGGGACCCCGCAGACGGCGAGTGCGGCATGCCTCAACGCACGCCGGCGGAGTCCAGCAGGAAGGCCTGTTCTGCCACGGGCCGTGCGACGGCAACGGACTGCGGCAGTCCCGATGGAGCAGGTCGAATCCAGTCGTACAGCTCGGGTGCAGAGAGAGACGCCGGATACCAGACCCGATAGTGGGCTACGTCGTATTCGAAGGCGCGGGTCCCCACCATCCTCCGCACAGTCGCCAGGAGCCAGGAGCCCGGCCTCGGGATCATCACTCACGCTGTTTCGGGCCAGAACGCGATAGTCCCAGCGACGGCCGTGTGCGAACTCGCCGAACGTGAGCGTGTCGGCCGACCACAGCGCGAGGACCGTGCCCGCGCCCCCGCGCTCGTCCACGAAGAACGCCGCAAGATCCCCGCGGCTGCGGACCTCGATCGTCTGGCCGCCGCGCACGAAATTGTCGTCGCCGGGATCGAGAGGAAACAGAACGCTGACCTTGCCGGCGGCGTCAGCCCGGAGGACCACCACGTATCCGTCATCGCTGGCGCGGAGGAATACTCGGGCGGGGCCAGCACGGCGCAGGATATGGAAGTTGAGCCACACGTGAACCGGCAGGTCGCGAGGCGGTGCGACCGGAGGAGTGACCCGTGAGGGCAACACCGTGCAGAACAGAAGAAACGCCGGGAGCATGCTTCCTCTTGTACAATACGCCGGGTGGTGGCGCGGTTCAATGGGCGGCAGTGGCCGGTTGCCGAAGGGTTCTGAGCCTTCCAAGGAGTCCCGAGCCTCCCTAAGTTGAGGCCAACCAGCACGGCTGGCCCCTCGTCCAACGGCAGGACACCAGACT
>QHVD01000239.1:0-1892 GCA_003222235.1 Gemmatimonadota bacterium
AACTGGCCGTTCACGCTCACCGGGCGGTTCCGCCGCGCCTTCGGCGAAGTGCGGAAGGCCTACCGCGTGGCGGACTCCAAATGGGTGGACTTCGAGCGCCGCGGTGTGACCACGACGCTCCCCGACTACGTCACCGCGTACGCGGCGACGCACCCGCAGGAGGACTTCGCCGAGACGTTCCGCGTCTACGTGGCGCGGCGGGGCCGGCTGCGCGAGCTGTTCGCCGAGTTCGGCCGCAAGAGGAAAGGGGTGCCCGTGTTCGAGAAGTTCCTGGTGCTGCACGACTACATTCGTAGCTTGCGGGGGTGGCGGTGAGCCGGGATGCGACGGCCAATCGCGTGGCCGGGCACGTCGGGATCGTGGCGGTCAGCGCCGAAGGGGCGGCGCTCTGCTACCTGTCGGGATGTGTAGGGGCGCAGCATGCTGCGCCCCTACGATCGTATGTGTTCATCCCGCAAAGCAGTACGCGCAGCCTTTCTCCTGCGCGCGATTGATCGCGATCACGCCGGACGGCACTACCTGCACGCCGGGCAGCAGGTTCGCCACCCAGTCCTTCTTTATCGTCTCTGCCTGCATTGCCGTCTTCTTCGCCATCTGGGCGCTGTAGAACGTCAGCGCCATGTTGCAAATCCCGAACAGCACGCCTTTGGCGACCAGCTCGTCCACCGCCATGCCGGGGAACGGGAGGTCTCCGGGCTTCACGTACGCGAACGGGTTGCGCGCAGCGGCGGCGTTGGTCGCCGCGTCGTTGATCTTGAAGAACTCGCCGAGCTTGTACTTCGGCCACATGTCGCTCTTCATCCCGAATGGGATGGCGTTGTGCCGCAGGACGATGACCACCGTGTTCTCCGCGTCCGTCGTCCCGTAGGTCTCGTTCGTGGTGTTCAGGAAGATTCGCGCCCAGGCGAAGCCGAACCCGCTGTTCGGCTCCGGCATGTCGTACAGCATCTTGTGCTTGCCGGTCATCTTGTTGAGCCACGCCTCGAACTCGGGATTCGCCGGCGTCCGGGGTGCGACTCTCCGCTCGGCGGCGGCCTCGGCCGGGGCAACGAGCCCGCCCAGGCCGAGCGCGGCGGCGCCCGCCGCAAGCCGTCCCAGGAATCCGCGGCGGGGAGTCGTCAGGGAGTTCAGATCCAGCATAAAGACCTCCTCTGTGATGGTGAAGCAGTGAACGTGCGACCACTATGGCGAGCGCCCGCCGGGGACGCGCGTCCCGTTGCGTTGGACCGCGCGCGTCGGGTACGCGACGTCGGGCGGCGCATCCCCGTTCGGCCAATCGTTGATCTTGTCCGGGAAGTCGGGCCGCTGGCGCGAATCCATGTATGCCGCCACATCGAACGCCTGCTGGTCGCTGAGCGTCCCCGGCTGGTCGAACGGCATGTTGTCCCTGATGAACGCCGCCGCCGTGCGGACGCGCGCCATCCCGGCGCCGACGTTGAAGGACTTCGGCCCCCAGACCGGCGGCGCGATCTGGGTGCCCTGGCCGTCTGGGCCGTGACACTTCGCGCACGCGGTCGCAAATACCGCCGCGCCGGCTACGGTGTCCGATTTCAGGGCCGCCCACTTCTGGAGGCGGTTCGCTCCCTGTGGGGCCGCGATCGGGACGTCGCGCGACAGGAACCACAGATACGCGACGATGTCGCGCATGTCGGGGCTATCGGTCGCGAGGGGCGCGCCGTTCATGCTGCGCCGGAAGCAGTCGTTCACGCGGTATTGGATCGTTTCGACCGTAGCGCTGCGCGCGCGATACTGCGGGTAGCGCGCGTACACCCCCACCCATGAGCCGGTCTGACGCCGGCCCGCGTCGAGATGGCAGCTCACGCAGCGGAGGCCGTTGCCCACGTGGTCGGGGAGGCTCTCCCGTGTGGCCGCGAGCAGCGCGCGACCGCGGC
>QHVD01000239.1:1910-4223 GCA_003222235.1 Gemmatimonadota bacterium
CTTCCGGGATGAGGGAGTCAGAGGGGCCGCCGAGGCTCGGAGGCCCGGAGGGGGTGTGGGATTCCCGCGTCGCCGCTGGCGCGTCCGGTCGGGCGCAAGCGAGCCCGGCCGCGGCAATGAGCATGGTGGGAAGGTGACCGCACTGACGTGACACAAGCATCCCTGTCGGGGGCGGAACCCATAGTATCAAGGTCTGCCGGCTCTCGCCACCTCCTGGAGGAATGCGCGTGAGCGCTCCACCTCCTGCCCGTAGGCCTCCAGCTCCTCGGCCGCGCGTGCCCCATCCCACCCGAGCAGCTCCGCCATCCGTTCGGCCACGCGCGGCGCCGCTCCACTCGCTTGGTGGCGGTCCTCGTGGAACAGGTGCAGTCGCCGCATCAACACGTCGGTCAGGCGCAGGGCCATCTCCCGCTCCACGGCGTAGGTCGCTTCGGCCCAGATCTCAGGCCGCCCGAGGACGATCGGCTGCCCGAGCGGGCGGTCCCGGTCCGCCAGGTTCAACACCCCCGCCGACTCGCTGCCGTAACTCGCCACGAGATGGCGCGCGGTGGTCTCCGACGCTCCGCGCGCGCGGGCTGCTTCCACGAGGACCTCGAGATCGGCCGCTTCCCCGCCCGGGAGCGCCAGCCGGTCGGTTCGGGGGCGCGGCGCCCGCGGGCGACCGTCCAGCTCGTGCAGCCGGTCGGCCGCTCGATCCACGACGTCCTGCGCCATGACGCGAAACGTGGTGAGCTTCCCGCCGGCGATCGTGATCAGCCCGCTCGGGCTATCCACGACCCGGTGCTCGCGGGACACCTCGGATGCGGCGCCGCTGTGCGCCGGCGCTAGGAGCGGCCGCAGCCCTGCCCAGGTCGACACCACGTCTCCCGGCGCGAGGCGCGCCTGCGGGAAGAAGGCGTTGGCCGAGCGGAGCAGATAGACGACGTCGTCTCCCGTGGCGCGCACGTCGTCCGGCGCGCCGCCCTGATCGGTGTCGGTGGTGCCGATGTAGCTCTGATCCCCCCACGGTAGCACGAACATCACGCGCCCGTCGATCGGCGAGGTGAGCGTCACCGCGTAGCTGTTCCCGAGCCGGTGCCGGGGAACGACGACGTGCGTCCCCTTCGTGCGGCGCAGCAGCGGCTCGGCGCGCGCGTCATCGAGCCGCCGCACCTCGTCCACCCAGGGTCCCGCCGCGTTCACGACGACCAGGGCGCGCACCGTGTGGGGCTGGCGGGTCAGCTGGTCGCGGACCGTCGCCCCGCAAATGCGGCCATCGGGCTTGATGAGGTTCGTCGCTTCGGCATAGCTCGCCACCAGCGCGCCCGCCCGGGCGGCGCTTCGCATCGTGGCGATCACCAATCGGGCGTCGTCGGTTTGCGCGTCGTAGTACAACGCGGCGCCCCGGAGCTCCTTCTCCCGCAGGCCCGGCTCCAGCCGCAGCACGGCCTTGCGATGGAGCCAGCGGTGCGTCCGCACGTTGCGGAAGGCGGCGAGCAGATCGTAGAGCCACATCCCGGCGCGAAGCTCCCAGGGCGGCACGCGGGCCCCGCGGTACACGGGAAAGAGGAAGGCAAGCGGGCGCACGAGGTGAGGCGCGATGTCGAGCAGCAGCGATGTCGAGCAGCACGCGGCGCTCGCGGGACGCCTCATAGACGAGCCGGAGGTGGAACTGCTCGAGATAGCGGATGCCGCCGTGCACGAGCCGCGACGAACGGGACGACGTGCCGCCGCCGAAGTCCCCCTTGTCCACGAGGGCGGTGCGGTATCCGCGCAGCGCCGCCTCGCGCGCAATCCCGGCGCCGGTGATGCCGCCCCCGATGATCAGGACGTCCACAGGCTGCTCGCTCATGGACCGGAGCGCCGCGGCGCGGGTCCGGTGGGAGAATTCGGTGTCCGTGGGCATCGGGTGTCTTGGCCGCTCTGCGGGCCCTGTGGTAGGTTTCGTCGATCCTGGAGGAGAATGTAATGTCGACTGCCAACGGAAGGCGGGTCGCCATCGTCGCCGGCTATCGGACGCCGTTCTGCAAATCGGGAACCGCGCTCAAGGAGGCGCGCGCCGTGGATCTGGCGCGCGCCGTCGCGCGCGAGCTGTTCGAGCGGACGCAGCTGGACGGCGGGGACGTGGACGAGGTCATCTTCGGGCAGGTCGTCCCGTCCGCGCTCGTGCCGAACGTCGCCCGCGAGGTGAGCCTGCTGCCACAGTTCCCGAAGGAGATCCCCGCCTACTCCCTCAACCGCGCTTGCGCCTCGGCCGCCCAGGCCGTCTCGGCCGCCCACGACCAGATCGCCCTCGGCAACGCCGACGTGGTGATTGCCGGGGGCGTCGAGTCG
>QHVD01000239.1:4262-13638 GCA_003222235.1 Gemmatimonadota bacterium
TCGCGCCGCCTCGCGGACATCCTGGTTGAGGCGAACAAAGCGAAGACGTTGGGGGCGCGCCTCAGGGCGTTCAGCCACATCCGCGCCCGCGACCTCGTCCCGGTGTCGCCCGCGATCGCCGAGCCGTCCACCGGGGAGACCATGGGGCAGTCGGCCGAGAAGATGGCCAAGGAAAATCACATCGCGCGCGAAGCGCAGGACCGGTGGGCCCTCCGCAGCCACCAGCTCTCCGCCCAGGCCACCGACGACGGGCGCCTCGCCGCGGAGATCGTTCCCTGGTTCCCCGTCCAGCCCGACGAGCCGGTGATCACGCAGGACAACGGCGTCCGGCGGGACACGTCGCTCGAGCAGATGGCGAAGCTCAAGCCCGTCTTCGACCGCCGGTACGGGACGGTCACGGCCGCGAACTCGTCGCCCCTCACCGACGGTGCCTCGGCCGTGCTGCTGATGAGCGAGGAGGCGGCGCAGGCGCTGGGCCACACCCCCCTCGCCTATATCCGGTCGTACGCGGTCGCGGCGGTCGATCCGGGATGGCAGCTGCTCCAGGCGCCTATCTTCGCGGTCCCCAAGGCCCTCGAGCGGGCCGGGATCCAGTGGAAGGACCTCGGCCTGGTCGAGATCCACGAGGCCTTCGCCGCGCAGGTGCTCTCGAACCTGCGGGGCTTCGAGGAGAAGGGGTGGGACTTGAACGAGGAGATCATCAACGTGATGGGTGGCTCGATCGCGATCGGGCACCCGTTCGGCGCCACGGGCGGCCGGATCGTCACGACGCTTGCGAACGAGATGGCGCGCCGGGAGGTGCAGTTCGGCCTGCTCTCGATCTGCGCGCAGGGGGGCATGGGCTTCGCCATGGTCCTGGAGCGGCGCTGATGCCTGGGTCAGCGCTCGCCTGGGAGGTCGCCGACGGCGTCGCCCTCGTCACCATCGACTTGAAGGGCGAGCCCGTCAACAAGATCTCCCGCTCGGTTAAGGACGATTTCCTCGCCACGCTGGAAGCGCTCGAGCGCGACCGCGCGGTCCAGGCGGTGGCGTTCTTTTCCGGGAAGCCCGACACGTTCATTGCCGGTGCGGACATCGAAGAATTCGTCGCGCTCACGACCGCGGCCGAAGCTGAGCGTCTCTCGGCCGAAGGGCAGGAGATGCTCGAGCGCGTGGCCCGCTTTCCAAAGCCGATCGCCGCGGGGATCCACGGGACCTGTCTCGGCGGCGGTCTCGAGTTCGCCCTCGCTTGCCACTATCGGGTCGCGACCGATCACCCGAAGACGCAGCTCGGGCTGCCCGAAGTGCAGCTCGGAATCCTCCCGGGCGCCGGTGGCTGCCAGCGGCTGCCCCGGCTGATCGGCGTCCGGGCGGCGCTCGACCTGATCCTCGCGGGCAAGACGGAGCCTGCTCAGAGGGCCTTCCGGCTCGGCATCGTGGACGAGCTCGTTCATCCGGCCATCCTGCGGGACGTCACCCTCGCGGCGGTGAAGCGGATGGCGGGCGGCTGGCGCCCGCGGCGCAAGCGCCTGGGCGGCGTCGCCGGTTGGCTCCTTGACGGCAACCCGCTCGGCAGGAGCGTCGTTTTCCGGACGGCCCGGAAGCAGGTGCTCAAGCAGACGGGGGGCAATTACCCCGCGCCCCTCGCCGCCCTCGAGGCCGTGGAGCACGGGATGAAACGGGGGCTGGGCGAGGGCCTGAAGCGCGAATCGCAGCTCTTCGGCCAGCTCGCGGTCACCGACGTTTCCCGCAAGCTCGTCCAGATCTTCTTCGCGACGACCCAGCTCAAGAAGGACCTGGGCGTCCCCAACGCCCCGCCGCCCTGCGAGGTGAGGCGCCTCGCCATCGTGGGCGCCGGCTTCATGGGATCCGGGATCGCGGGCACCGCCGTGCTGCACGCCGGGGTGGACGTGCGCCTGAAGGACGCCGACCTGGCACGCGTCGCGAAAGGCCTCGCTGCGGCGCGGGACGTCATCGATGAGCGGCTCAAACGCCGCCGCATGACGAAGTACGAGCACGCGCGGCTGGTCGCCCTCCTGTCGGGCGGCGACAGGTACGCCGGCTTCGGTCGCGCGGATCTCGTCATCGAAGCCGTGTTCGAGGACCTCGGGGTGAAACAGCAGGTGCTGCGCGAGGTCGAGAGTGTGACGCCCGAGGGAGCCGTGTTCGCCTCGAACACCTCCACGATTCCCATTGCCAAGATCGCGGAGGCGTCGGCCCGCCCCGAGCAGGTCATCGGGATGCACTTCTTCTCCCCCGTCCCGCGCATGCCGCTCCTCGAGGTGATCCCGGGCGCGCGGACGGCGCCGCAGGTGATCAGCACGGCCGTCGCGTTCGGCCGGCGCATGGGGAAGACGCCGGTCGTGGTGAAGGACAACCCCGGCTTCTGGATCAACCGGATTCTCACGCCCTACATGAACGAGGCGGGGCAACTGCTGCAAGCGGGCGTCGCGATCGACGAGCTGGACCGTTTGATGGTGGAGTGGGGCTTTCCCGTCGGGCCGATCACGCTGCTCGACGAGGTCGGCCTGGATGTCGCCGAGAAGGTCGCGGGCGTGATGCATGACGCCTTCGGCGAGCGGTTCGCGCCCGCCCCCGCGTTCGCCGGGATGGTGAAGGACGGCCGGCTCGGCCGCAAGGCAGGGAAGGGCTTCTACAGGTACGCGCGTGGCAAGAAGGGCGCGGTCGACAGCGCCGTGTACCAGTTGATCGGCACCGAGCCGGACGGGGGCGTGCGTCCCGCGGAGATCATTCAGCGCCTCGTTCTGGTCATGCTCAACGAAGCGGCGCGCGCTCTCGGGGACGGGATCGTGCGGAGTCCTCGCGACGGCGACGTCGCCGCCATCTTCGGCTTCGGGTTCCCGCCGTTTCGGGGCGGGCCGCTGCGCCACGCGGACGACCTCGGCGCACCGCGGGTGGTCGGCGAGCTGGAGCGGCTCGCCGAACGTTTCGGCACCCGCTTCGCCCCCTGCGAGGTCCTGCAGGCGCAGGCGAGCCGCGGCAGCAAGTTCTATTCCTGATGCCCCCCGACGCCTAGCACCTGGCACCTGATGATCCGCGCCGGCCTCCTTTGGCTTAGCGAGCAACCGCGGATATTCGGGTTCGTCCGCTCCAACGGGCTGGCGCGGCGCTTCGCGTCCCGCTTCGTCGCAGGTGAAACGGTCGCGGACGCGGTCGGCGCCTCCCAGCGGCTGAACGCCGCCGGGGTCTCGGCGAGTCTCGACTTGCTCGGCGAGGCGGTGCAGAGCCGCGCCGAGGCCCGCGCGGCACGGGACACGTATCTCGAGACGCTGGAGCGGATCCGGGCCGTCGGCGCGGAGGCGAACGTTTCGCTGAAGCTCACGCAGATGGGGCTCGACATCGACGAGGCGCTGTGCCTGGCGAACGTGCGGGCGATCATCGCGAAGGCCAGGAGCTTCGAGTCGTTCGTGCGGATCGACATGGAACAGTCGACGTACGTCGACCGGACGCTCCGGCTGTTCACGCAGGCGTTCCATCCGGAGTTCGGCGACGCCGTGGGCGTGGTCCTGCAGTCCTACCTGCGCCGCACCGAGCGGGACGTGGAGGACATGATCGCCCTCGGCGCGCGCGTGCGGCTCTGCAAGGGGGCGTACAAAGAGCCCGCGGACGTCGCCTTCCCGGCCAAGCGCGACGTCGATCGGAGCTATGTCCGCTGCATGGACCGGTTGCTCGAGGGGGGGAACTACCCCGGCATCGCGACGCACGATGTGAAGATCATCGCCCACGCGAAGGAGTTCACGCGACAGAAGGGGATTCCCCCGGGCCGCTTCGAATTCCAGTTGTTGTACGGCGTGCGGCGCGACCTGCAGCACCGGCTGCGGCGCGAAGGCTACAACGCGCGAGTCTATGTCCCGTTCGGGGACCACTGGTATCCGTACCTGTTGCGTCGCCTCGCCGAGCGGCCGGCGAACATCGCGTTCCTGCTCGGCAGCATGGTGAAGGAGTCTCTACGGCGGAGCTGACGGACGATACCCTGGGCGGCTATCAGCTGGTGCACGAGCGGGCGCCGGGGTTCGGCGGCAAGGACGGGCACGCCTACTCCGTGGCCACCTTCGTCGACGATACGCCGGACGCGAGAGGGCTGTACGGAGCCGCCCTGCTGTTCGTGCGCTGGTCCGAGACCGGCGACCGCACCGTGGGTCACCTCGAGACCGACTACCTGTCGTGGGGAGGGACGCCGACGGAGGCATTGGCGCCGGTGCTCGCGCTCCCGCTCCACGAGATCAAGCAGCACCTCGACCGTTGCATCGACGTGAAGCGCCGCGAGTCGGGGGACGCGCAATGGCCGTGACCACGGGCGTCGTCCTCGCACGCACGGGCTCGACCTACCGGGTGCACACGGAGGGCGGTGAGAGGATCGCGGCGCTGCGCGGGAAGCTCAAGCATCAGAGCGGCGAGCGCGTCGTCGCGGGGGATGTGGTCGAGCTGGAGCTGCAGGCGGACGGGGCGGCCACGATCTGCGGCGTGCGCCCCCGGCGCAGTGTGCTCGCGCGGCGCGCGGCCGGGGAGGGGCGCCCGCGGCCGCAGCCCATCGCCGCGAACGTGGATCAGGTCGTCGTCGTCGCGGCGGCGCGGGACCCGGCGCCGAACTTTCGGATGATTGACCGCTTCCTGGTCATCGCCGAGGCGAACGGGCTGCCCGCGGTGATCGTCCTCAACAAGATCGACCTCGACCGAGCGGCGCTGGAAGCGTTCCAGCAGCGCTACAGCCCGGCAGGCTACCAGTCACTCGCCACGTCGGTGAAGGTGCGCGACGGGCTGGCCGCGCTCCGCGACCTGCTGCGGGGCCGGGCCACCGTGCTGACCGGCCCGTCGGGCGTCGGCAAGTCGAGCCTGGTGAACGCCCTCCACCCGGGCCTCGACCTGCGTATCGGTGAGGTGACCGAGAGGTGGGGGACCGGCAAGCATACCACGCGCGCCGCCCAGCTCGTGCCGTTCGTCGGCGGCGGGTACGTGGTCGACACGCCGGGGTTGCAGGCCGCGGGAACGTGGGGTGTGGACCCCGACGCGCTCGGCGCTTGCTTCCCGGAGTTTCGGCGTTTCCTCGACCAGTGCCGCTTCGACAACTGCCGCCATCTGAGCGAACCCCAGTGCGCCGTCCGGCAGGCGGCGGAGCAGGGGAAGGTCGATCCCGACCGGCTGGTTTCCTACCAACGGATCTATGAGGAGGTCAGCGTTCCTTCCTGGTCCAGCGGGCGGCGTCGCGGGCGGTGACCTTCCGTATCATGGAGTCGAATGCCTGGTCGAGGTCGATCCCCTGGGAGTTCGCGAGGCAGATCACCACGAACAGGATGTCGGCGAGCTCCATCGCGAGCGACCCTTCGGCCTCTTCCAGTTTCTTCGTCTTCTCGCCGAAGCGATGGTTGATCTCGCGGGCGAGCTCGCCCACCTCTTCCGTCAGCCGGGCGAGGTTGGTCAGCGGCGAGAAGTATCCTTCCTTATATTGGCCGATCCAGCGATCGACCGTTTGTTGAGCTTCGCGTAGGGACACCGAGGTTCTCCGGGTACGTGACCGCCGATCCGCCCACCCCTCCGCTCGTGGCGCCGTTCCGCGGTGAGCGCTACGCCGCGAAGGACCGCCTGAGCGCACTCATCGCCCCTCCCTACGACGTGATCTCACCGGAGGAGCGGGCGCGCTACGCCGCGCGGGACCTCCACAATATCGTCCACCTCATTCTCCCGGAAGCGCCGCCGACCGAAGACCGCTACGCCCGAGCCGCCGCCCTCCTTGCCGCGTGGCGTGGGGAAGGAGTGCTGAAGACCGACGCCGCCGAGTCGGTGTACGTCGTGGCGCAGGACTACACGCTCCCGGCGGGCGAGGTCCGCACTCGGGTCGGCATGATCGCGGCCGTCCGCGCGGAGCCCTCACGAGAAGACGCACTCCGCCCCGAAGGCCGACCGGCTCGCGCTGCTGCGGGCGACGCGGACGAGCCTCGAGTCTATCCTCCTGGTCGCGCCCGATCCCGACCGGGCGCTCGCGCAGGCGCTCACCCGGACCGCGGTGCGTGTGCCCGCAGCCCGAGCTGAGCTCGACGGCGTGAGGATCCGGATGTGGACGGTTCAAGGAGAGAAGGCAGCCGAGCTTGCGGCCCTTGCGGGCCGGGCGCCGCTGTACATCGCGGACGGACACCATCGTTACGAGACCGCCGTGGCCTACGCGGGGGACGACCCGCGGGCGGACCGAGTGCTCTCCTTCGTCGTCTCGGCCGGTGATCCGGGACTGGCGATTCTCCCCACTCACCGGATCATCTTCGGTGCCGCGCCGTCCGCGACCAAGTTGGTCGAGGAGTGGCGCACGTGGTTCAACGTCGGACGGGTGGCCCCGTGCATGGACCGCATCGAGCGTCTCGCGGAGCTCGGTCGCAACGGCACCGCCTGCATCGTCGCGTTCCCCGAGGTGTACGACGTGTCGCTCACGCTCAAGCCCAACGCGCCGCTCGACCGGGTGCGGGAACTGGGCCGGACGCCCGCGGTGCGGGCGCTCGACGTGGCGCGCATCGATGCGCTGGTCGTGCGGCACATCCTCGGCGCCGGCACCGCGACGCCGGTGCTCGCCTACACACCCGATCCGCGCGCGGCGTTCGATGCCGTGCGGAGCGGCCAGGCAGCGGCGGCGGTGCTGTTGAACCCGACGAAGGTGGAGCAGGTGTTCGCGGTCGCGGACGCCGGGGACGTCATGCCCCCAAAATCCACGTACTTCGTTCCGAAAGTACCGAGCGGTCTAGTCTTGCGGCCCCTGGCGTAGCGCCGCGATCAATGCCTTGCAGAAGTCCGGTAGGTCGGCGGGTGTGCGCGACGAGATCAGGTTTCCATCCACCACTACGGCCGCGTCCTCCCAGATCACCCCCGCATTCTCCATGTCGTCCTTGATCGCCCGCACGCTGGTGGCGCGCTTGCCTTTGAGGATCTTTGCCGAGATCGGCACCCAGCCGGCGTGGCAGATGAAGGCGAGCGGCTTGCCGGCCAGGTAGATCTCGCGAGTGAGCCGCAGGACTTTGTCGGAGCGCCGTAGCTGGTCGGGCGCGAAGCCGCCCGGGATCACCAGTCCGTCGAAGACTGCGGCGTCCACCTGGTCCACGTCGGCATCGACGACGACGGGATACCCCCGCTTCCCCTGGTAGGTCTTCTCGCCCAATCCGGCCACGGTCGTGGCGGCTCCTTCTTCCTCGAGCCGGATCTTCGGATACCAGAGCTCGAGGTCCTCGTACAGCGGGCCGGCGAAGAACAGGACTTTCTTACCCTTGAGGCTCACCGGTTGAACATAGAGCGGCCGCAGTCGCGACGGAAGCTGAAGCGACAGGCCTGCAGCCGTCGCATAATGATCCGTCACCTGTATATTCTTGCGCCATGGCGTTTCGCCCCCGCGAGCGCATCCTCGCGAACCTCGAAGCCATCTATCGCGAAGCCTATGAGCGCGCCAAAGCCGCGAGCGACCAGGCGCGCATGGCCGATCTCGACGCCGCCTATCAGCGAGAGCAACTCCTGCTCGAGGTGCTGCTCGACCTCCGTGACGCACTGGGCGCGCCCCCCGCGGAAACCGAAGGACGCCCGGGCAAGAATCGCCCGGACAAGAATCCGGGGCCCGACCCGATCACCGCTCTCGAGACGATCCGCCGCATCACCAGACTGCGCTGAGGGACTAGAGCATGACCCGACGTCTGCCGGCCGGGTTGGTGTGCATCTCGCTCGCCGCCTGCGCGCCCAAGGCCGACCTCGTGATCACCGGCGGTCTGGTGTGGACCGGGCTCACATCCGGAGCGCCGCAGCCGGGCGCAGTGGCCGTGGCGCAGGGGAAGGTGATCGCCGTCGGGGACTCGGCCGAGCTGGCGCGCTACGTGGGGTCGAAGACGCGGCTCGTTCAGGCGAACGGTGGGCTGGTCATGCCGGGGTTCGCGGACGGCCACACCCACTTCATCAGCGGCGGGTTCCAGCTCGCTTCGGTGGACCTGCGCCGCGCCGCCACGCCGGGGGAGTTCATCCGCCAACTGCGGGAGTACGCCGGGCGGCTCGCCCCCGGTGAGTGGATCTTGGGGGGTGACTGGGACCACACGCTCTGGCCCGGGCAGCCGCTGCCGCGGCACGAGTGGATCGACTCGGTCACGCCGGACAATCCCGTGTTCCTGAGCAGGCTCGATGGCCATGAGGCCCTCGCCAACGCTGCCGCGATGCAGGCCGCCGGGATCACCGGGAACACACCGACCCCTCCCGGCGGCGAGATCCTCCGCGATGCGAGGACGGGCGAGCCGATCGGCATCTTCAAGGACCAGGCGCTCGATCTCATCGGCCGCGCGATCCCGCAGCCGTCCCCCGAGCGGCGCGACTCGGCGCTGGCGCGCGCGCTCGCCCACGCGGCCTCGCTCGGCGTGACGGCGACCGGCCATATGTCGGCCTCGTGGGAGGATCTTGCGAGCTACCGCCGGCTGGAGAAGGTCGGCCGCATGACGCTGCGCGTCGCGCTCTACCTGCCGCTCGAGCACTGGCGCGAAGTGGCCGACACCGTTCGGCGCTCGGGGCAGGGGGGGGGAAACGACTGGGTCCGGATCGGCGGGCTCAAAGGGTACGCCGACGGCTCGGCCGGGTCGCGCACGGCGTACTTCTTCGAGCCCTACGCCGACTCCGCCGGTTATTCCGGGCTGATGCAGAACACGCCGAAAGACCTCGCCACCTGGATCGGGAGCGCCGACTCGGCGGGACTGCAGGTCGCCGTGCACGCCATCGGCGACCGGGCGAATGCGATCATCCTGGACATCTACGACAGCGTGACGAGAGCCCACGGCCCGCGCGATCGGCGGTTCCGCGTCGAGCACGCTCAGCACCTGCGCCCCCAGGATATTCCGCGCTTCGGCCGACTCGGCGTGATCCCTTCAATGCAACCGTATCACGCCATCGACGACGGGCGCTGGGTGGAGCGGCGAATCGGGCCTGTGCGGATCAAGACCACCTATGCGTTCCGCACGCTGCTCGACACCGGCGCGAAGCTGGCGTTCGGGTCCGACTGGACCGTCGCCCCGCTCGACCCGATCACGGGCGTGTACGCCGCGGTGACGCGACGCACGCTCGACGGCAAGAATCCCGGCGGCTGGGTGCCGGAGCAGAAGGTCACGCTGGCCGAAGCGCTGCGCGCCTATACGGCCGGGAACGCATTTGCAACGTTCAACGAGAAGAAATGGGGCGTGCTCGCACCCGGTTACTATGCCGACGTCGTCGTGCTCGACCGCAATCTCTTCGCGACGCCACCCGAGTCGTTGAGCGCAGCGCGGGTGAGTGTCACGATTGTGGGCGGGAAGGTGGTGTACGAGAGGCGCTAGAGAGGTGGTAGGTGCTAGTGTTGTGTCCCAAAAACATCAGTTATAATATGGCCGTCCCTGACCCTGCG
>QHVD01000240.1 GCA_003222235.1 Gemmatimonadota bacterium
CGGATCGAGGGTTGCCACCTGCCGGGGCACGTTGCTCGCCGCGGAGGCGAACGCGATCGCGGTGACCAGCGGGAGGATCAGGTTCGGCGCACCGTCGGCGCGAGCGGGGGCCGCCTGCAGCAGCAGAGCTCTACCACGATGTCCTCAGGTTGCGGCACAGCGGGTCGCTCGTTCACATCATTACCACGCTAGCACGGGATCACCCCCGTAGCTCGCGCGTCCTCTGGGGAGAACGGAGCCAATAAACTTGGGAGTGCGTGACTTCTGACGGGGGAGAGGCAAGTGCGAGCAGACCCTGACCGCTCGGTCGCGCCAGGAGAGGCAACCAGCGATCCTGAACCCAACCTTCCCGTTAGGCGCAACGCCGCGCCAGCTGCTCTCCGCGAAAGCAGCCGTGCGGCCCGACCTGAAGGGGCGTGCATGCGGACGGGGCATTGCCATTGAGGGAGCCCGACGCGACAGGAAGATCGCGATGGGGCAATGCCGTCCGCCCACTTGACCGACCTGCACATGATCGTGCTCTCGTGGATCAACTTCCACCCCGGCCACACCCCCGAGGACATCGCCAAGGGGATTCGGGCCGGAGCGACGGGGACGAAATCGCCAAGCTCTGTGCGGACCTCGCGGCGGCCGGGTTGATCGAGCCGACGACCTGGCCGCGAGGTGCCGAAGCGGGCACGGACCCCTCCCGGGGTAGGCCGAAAAGGGCGGGAAAAGCCCCGTGCGGGGTTCCTGGTACAGGAGCCCAGGCGAACGGGCTGGATTACGGAAGAGAAGGGCTACAAACGGACCTGAGCGCTTTGCGCAATTCGATTCCACGAGCGATCGGGGGGTGGACGGTGACTCCGAATCAGTAGCTTAGCTAGCGGCGCCAACGGCACGGCGGACAGTACTCGCTCGATCTCGCCTAGCAGTGCGGGGATGCGGTCACCTTCAGCCCTTCGTGACGCCGTCGAAGAGCGGGAACAGCACCGGAGGCCGCGAACGCGGTCACAACAGCCGAGCGAAGTGGTCGCGCAGTTGTTGCGGTGACATTCCGCCCGCTGCGGCCAGCTTGTTGACCCATTCCTCGTCGGAAAAATCGCTCTTCTCGAGGCGCACCATGTAACGGCGCGCCACACGGTAGTCTTCACTCTGCGGGTCGACGGCGCGGCGGAGGCCTTTTCCGGTGGCGCGGTCCGCGCAGTCCGCCAAGGCAATCGGACGGGGAGCGCCGTTCCGCATGGTGACCACTGCCGAATGGCCACCCGCGACGAGATGGCGTACCGCGGCGTAGCCCAGGTCACGCGCATACTCGGCTTCCATGGGCAGCGGGGGCGCACATCGCAGCTCATATCCAATGGTCTTGTCGACCACGCTTACCTTGATGCCGCGCCTTTCGAGACGGAGTGTGACTTCATGGATCACCTTGCGGCCGAGATCCACCTCGGTGACACGGATGTTTCCCTGCGCATCGCGGTCGACGTCCTCCAGCTCGGCCACCTCCTTGGGATCAAAACGCTCCACCAGCGCCTCGCTGAGGATGGCCACGCCGTACGCTTTTCCCATAGCTCGGCGCTTGATGATGCTCCCTTCGACAATGTCGGCGACGTCAGCGAGCCTCGCGTACCCGGCGCCAAACTCCTCCGGAATGATGGTGCACGTGGCGCTGACGGCCTTGCCGATGCCCAGCGTCAGGTGGCCGGTGGGCCGTCCCATGGTCACGCCCAGGTACCAACGTCCGGAGGTGCGGGCGTCTTCCATGAGGTTCTTCACCAACTGCACCCCAACATGACGCGCGGTCTCGAACCCCAACGTCGGCACGTGGCTGGGAATGGCCAGGTCGTTGTCGATGCTCTTGGGTAGAAGGACCACCCTGATGCGCCCGCCGCTCTCCTGATCCACCGCCCACACGCTGCGCACCAGGTCATCCCCGCCAATGGCCACCAGCGCATCGATGGCCAGCTTGCGCAGCGCATCCACTGCATTGCGAAGCAGGGCGGTGTCCGCCCCCACGTCTGTGCGGGAGGCTCCCAGGATCACACCGCCGGCGAGATGGGCTCGGCTCACCTCCTCGATGGTCATCTCGTGTTGTTCATCGGTGTAGCGCTGGGCCAGGAAGTGGAACCCGTCATGGAACCCGATGGGCGTGCATCCCAACTTCACGGCTTCGATCACCGCAGCGGCGATGGCGGCGTTGGTCCCGGGCGCCGGGCCGCCGCCCACCACGATACCAATGCGTTTCATCGCCATGGCTGCTCCATGGATCACGCGATCGGGCGCTCAAAGCGCGTGCGCAGCTGATCGCTGGTGAGATTTGCGGCCTCCGCTAGTTTCTCAACCCACGCGGGGTCACGAAAGTCCTCCGGTTCCAACCGCAGCATGTATTCGCGCGCCACGCGATAGCCGTCGCTCCCGATGTCCACGTGGCGTATACGCGTCCGGCCTGCCGCCGTGCGCATGTCCTCAAATCGAATCGGGACCATACGTCCGTGCTGGACCGACACCATGGCCCCGGTGCCACCCTCGACGAGGAACCGTACGGCGCTGTATCCCAGGTCTCGGCAGTAAGCCGCATCAAACGCAATGGGATCGGCGCAGCGCAGCTCGTACCCAATGTTCTTGTTGGTCACCGTCAGGCGGATGCCGCGCTCGCTGAAACGGCCCTGCACTTCCACCTTGATCTTGCGCGCCAGGTCCACCTCGGCAAGCCGGATGTGTCCGTGTTCGTCACGTTCCACGTCTTGCAGCTCGGCCAGCTCCGTGGGATCCAACTTTTCGATGAGTCCCTCCGCTATGACCACCACGCCATGGTGTTGTCCCTGCGCACGTCTCTTGATGATCGCCCCTTCGACAATGTCGCACATCGTGGCGAAGGGAATGGTGGAGGATGCGAACTCTTCGGCAATGATAGTGAGCGTTGCGCCCGCGGCCTTCCCGATCCCGAGTGCCAGGTGTCCTGCCTGGCGGCCCATGGCGACCACGATGTACCACCGCCGGGTGGACCGCCCGTCTTCGATGAGGTTGCGCACCAGCTCGGCGCCGACGTGACGGGCGGTCTGGAAGCCGAAGGTGGGGATGTGTTCCGGCAGGGGAAGGTCATTGTCGATGGTCTTGGGGACATGGACGGTGCGAATGCGTCCCTGGGTGACCTGGGCGACGTGGCTGGACGAAAGCGCGGTGTCGTCGCCGCCGATGGTCGTCAAGTGTGTCACGCCGAGCTCGTCCAGCGATGAGATGACGGCGGCCATCGCCTCTTCGCTCTTGGCGGGATTGTCACGCCCGGTGCCCAGCACGGAGCCGCCGCTCAGATGAATGCGCGACACGTTGTCGATCGTGAGCTCACGCACGCGGGCGATGTCCCGGCGCATGAGGTGACGGAAGCCCTCCGGTACACCCACGACCTTGAAGCCAGAGTTGATCGCCTCGATGGCAGCCGCGGAGATGACGGAATTGATGCCCGGCGCCGGTCCGCCTCCGACGAGGATTGCCAGCGTTCTTGAGGAGCCCATGAGCCGACGTCCTTCCGTGCGACCCCATACCACAGGCGGCCCGGCGACTCCGCATTGAGGGGACTACCGGCTACAGCGCGTCGGGGTGAGCGGCTAGGCGCGCTGGCTGTCTCTACCTCCAGGCGGAACGTTTCGGCGTGGAGCTCGGGAAGCTCTACGCCCGTGGCCCCAGCGAGCAGACCCCGAACGCAACACGTGAGCGGCGGCGACACGAGCGTCACGAGGAAGCCCACCCCGCAGCGATCATGAGCAACACGGCGACGAGCGTCAGCAGGCGCCTCGCCACGGAGGCGTAGAGGGCTCAGGCTCGGCGCCCGCCAACCCGGCTCGCGATCCAGCGGTCGATGCCTTGGCGCTGGCGCTCCATCTCCCCGAGCAGTTCGGGGGTGCGGTCCACCTCGACCTCGGGCGCGGAACTGCTCTGAGGAGCGCGAGGAGGTGTTCGCGCGAATCTCGCTCGACCGTTGTGACCGACTCAGCGCCCGTGCTTGTACCAGCCTCGGTGCTTGCCGTTGTCGTTTCGGATGTACGTACGGGACCGCCCGTAGGACGGAAAGTAGTGACGATCCTGGATCGTCACATGGTCGTGCTCGACCACATAGTGGTGTTCCACGTCGTAGTGGGGCCAAGGCCACCAGCCCCACACTGAGACTGACGGCTCCTCGACGACGACCGGCGGCTCGTACACACGACCTCGCCCGGAGGGACCGTGGCCGTGACCGCACAGCCGCTCAGGTACGCGACCAGTAGGCCGACAAGGCTGGCCCGCAGCAGGTGTCTTCTCATGGTCCTTTCCCTTGGGGACCGCCGGAGTCACGGACGCGGCCAATGCGCGATGCGCTCTGGCGGTCGCCGGCCGTCCCGTGTCGAGCGTAAGCCTCAGAAGGCTACTACCAGTGTCGCCTGTGCCAGCCCCCGTGACGGCCCCACACCACGACCGAGCCGCCGTAGTATCCGGGTGGCCCATAGGCCACGACGGGCGGGTAGGGGTACGGGTAGTAGGCTGGGGGCAGAACGTAGGCAGGGGCCGGCACCACGACGGCTGGAGCCGGGGCCACGACGGCACCGAAGAAGGGGAGCCCGATCCCGAAGGAGAAGTGGACGCCAGGGCGAGACTTGGTGTCGCGAGCAGCGCCAGGGCCAGTATCCCGGTGGCAAGCGTTCGCTTCGTCATGGCCCCGTAACACACGAAGCGGGCGCGGATGTTGCGGGCTGGAAAGCCGCACCCTGAACGGTCCGCGTGGCGACGACGCCGAGCCGGGATGCCGCATCGGCGGTGACGAGGAGGCGGGCCTCGGCCGGGGGGCGGACGGGGTGGCGGCCCGGGTGCCCGACTACTGCCAGCTATCGCGGCCGGGGAAGGTGTAGCTGGTGATGCTCTCGTCCCGCCCGACGAAGACGTGTCCGTAGATGCCGCCCCGGCCGAAGCCAAGGCTCGGTGCCGGGGGAAGCGGGTATGGGTAGTACGGGTACGCGGGGTAGCCGTAGGCCGGGTACGGATAGCCTGGAACCACAGCCGCTCCGGCGAAGAAGGCGGGCGCCCGGAAGTACAGGCATCGTTGAGCGAGGGCTGGTCGGGTGAGCACGACGGTCCCGAGGCCGATCATGAGGGTCTTCATCTCTCTCTCCTGCGGCTCCAACACCGAGACGAGCCGGCAGTTGCTTTGCGACCCGCGAACCTTCCGGCCGCTCCTACCGGCCCGTACTCCAGGGCGATCACGTGGGGGAGGGCGGTCCCGCCGGGAGCACGAGATGGTTTTCAGGGTCGGTGAAGCCGCTCGCGAAGTAGGCGGAACCCCCAGCCTGCCAGGACCCAGGGCGTGAGCACGAGGACAAGGAGCCATCCCAGCGGCACGATGATCCACCACCACACCATGACGAGAACAACCAAGGCGTCCTCTGCGACAGCGGCCACGTCCGTCGCGTTCACGTTGACGCCTCCCGCTCCTTCGCTCGGCACTCCTCGCACCTGGGCTTGACGGGTTCGCGCTTCT
>QHVD01000241.1 GCA_003222235.1 Gemmatimonadota bacterium
GCTTGAACACGGATCCCCAGGTGGGATTCCAATGCCTGGTTATGAACTCGTCCAGGGAGGCGGCGCGCTCCCGCAGCGCCCTGTGCTCGAGCCGCAGATCGTCGAGGAGCCGACGCGCCCTCGCTTCCACCTCGCTGGCCACGGGGACTCCGTCTCCCGAGAGAGCCGCGCACAGCGCCAGCACGTCTCGAACGTCGTCGCGTCGCCTGCCCAGGTCTGCGACCTCCGCGTTGAGCACCCTGAGATGGGCGATGCTGGTCGAGAGCTCACCCCGTTGTTGCAACTCCTCCTCGAGCTCGCTCACGACGAGCGCCGTCCGCCAGGTGGAGCTGACCTTGGTCGACCGGATGTCCGAGTAAATGTGGTCGCCCACGTAGAGCACCTGCTCACCGACGCAAGACAGCAGCTCGCTCAGCCCGTCCAGGCAGCCCCCCTCGAAGACACCGCCCCACTTGGGAACCTCCACCTCTTCGAGCCTCTTGCCATGCTCGTCGATGGCGACGAAAGGACGTTTCTGGCGGAAGAAGGCGGGTTTTTCGGCCTTTACGACGACGAGGTCGAACAAGTCCCGCCAGGAATCGAGGCCCGGAAGAACGCCATCGAACAGGTAACTGCAGACGCCCTTCGTGTAGTACCACTCGGAGTTCGTGATCAGCAGCAACTTGCGCTCGTTCATCGCCAGCCGCTTGAGGGACAACGCGAGCTCGGGGTCCTTCGGTAGGAACGTGGACAGGTTCGAGAGGATGTAGTTCTTGAAATCGGTCTCGGCATGCAGGCTGTCGACCGAATCGCGCACGTCCTGAAACAGCTGCATGTGAGACATCGGCCGGAAGACCTCGGGGTTGCGGCGCCAGATCTCGACCAGCTCCGCAAACAGATTGACCTCGGGCAGGTCGAACAGCGTGTCGACGTAGTAGAAGCGCGCCCTGCCGAGATCGATCCGCTCGTCCCGGTAGAGACGATTCCGCTCATCCGGATCCAGGCGGTGCCGGCCGAGGTAGGCGCGCCCCACGTAGCGGTGCCGATCCATCTTGAGCACGGTGCCGGCGAGCTTGTCGATGAGCAGCCCGCGCTGCGTGAAGTCCGGCCGAAACTCGGCGGACCGGATGACCTCGGGGTAACCCCGGCGTTCCACGAGACGCTCGAGCGCCCGTTCGAACGTGAGCTGTTGAATCGGGACGCGGTGGTAGGCCGCCAGCGTCCAATCCAGGTCAAAGCCGATGTAGCGGATGGTCTCCATGCGGAGGGTTCGATTGACGAACACCCGCCGTGGCCGAGGAGGCTCCCGGTTCGGCGCAGCGTAGCGGAGCAGCGCCGCAGCCGGGCTATCACCCACGTGAGCGAGTCCGGTGGCAATGAGGTCGCCTAACGAGTCGCTCAAGACCCGCGCCTCGGCCAGGGGTAGGCCTTCACTGTTTCAGCGGCGGCGACAGCTTTTCCAGCGCCGCCCCGGCATCCTCCCAGCGCTCGCCCGGATCGGGACTGAGGCAGACGCGCACCAGGTCCGCGAGCCAAGCCGGCACGGCGCGAACCTCTTCGAGCGACTCGCTTTCCGGTGCCGGCGGCCGCCCCGTCAGCATTTCGTGGAGGATCACTCCCACAGCGTACATGTCGTCGCGCGGCCCGGCGGGGGCGCCCGCGTCCCGGCGCTCGGGAGCCAGATAGGCGGGGGCGCACAGCGTGGCGCACGCGACGCCGGGCCCACCCCTACTCCCGGTCACTCCCCCGCCGCCCTCGAGCGCGCTCCGGACCGCATCCACAACCCCGGCATCCGCCACCACCGCCCCCCCCTCGGTGAGGAGCACGTTCTCCGGCCGCAGGTCGCCGTGGGCCAGCTTGGCGGCGTGGGCATGCGCCAGCGCGGCAAGCATGCTCCGCAGAATCTCCACGGTGCGGCGCAGCGGCATCTCACCGTCTCGCCCCAGCGCGGCGCGCAGCGTCGTGCCCTTGACGAAGGCCCGCGTGTGGTAGATGAACGATCCCGCGCGTCCGGCGCCCTGGGGCCGCACGAGACCCGGATGCCCCAGGCGGCCGGCCAGAAGCATGAGCTCGCGCTCGAAGGCGGCCGCGTCCACCCCGAGCGACAGCTCGCCGGGCAGGATCTTCACGAGCAGCTCGGACCCGCCGGCCAGCTCGACGGCGACGAATAGGCGGCAGTCGCCCAGGGGCCGCACCTCACGCCCGACCCGGTAGATGGGGCCCAGGGCTTGCTCCAGCGCGGCCCGGAGATCGCGCAACTGTCAGGTCCTTGTCACGAGGGAATCGGTCAGGGTGAAGAGCCTCTATTGTATAACGGCCCGCAAGTCGTGGAAAGGCATACCATAGGGTGGAGAGGCAACCTTAGACGCGCCACGGCCCCCTTGGAGGGGGGCCGTGGCTTCGTCCTTGAAGGGTTGCGACCGGTGATCGCACGGGCTGAAGCCCGGCCTGGGCTGCGGGGTCCGTCCTGAAGGACGGAGGCGCACCAGCGTCCTTCAGGACGCGCTTGGGCCGAGGGCGCCCTTCAGGGCGTCCAATCAACCCCGGGCTACGGCTGGTACAGCGCCGGAAACTGCTTCTGCAGCTGTCGGAGCTTCGGCAGGTCGTACAGCAATATGTACGGATGATGGGGGTGGCGTGCGAGAAAGTTCTGGTGGTACTCCTCGGCCGGATAGAAGTCGTGGAGCGGAACCACCTGCGTCACGATGGGACGCGAGAATACCTTCGCCTGGCTCAACTGATCCACATAGCTGAGCGCGACCTTCTTCTGAGCCTCGTTCGCGTAGAAGATCGCGGAGCGATATTGGGTACCCACATCCGGACCCTGTCGGTTCAGCTCCGTCGGATCGTGCGCCACCGAAAAGAAAATCTGCAGCAGGCGACTGTACGAGACTTGCGCCGGATCGTAGGTGACCTGCACCGATTCGGCATGCCCGGTCGCGCCGGTGCTGACGATCTGGTACTGTGCCGTCGCCGCCCCGCCTCCCGCATAGCCTGAGACGACGCGAGACACACCCCTGACGTGCTTGAAAACGGCGTCCACGCCCCAGAAGCACCCTCCGGCGAAGACGGCTACCTGCTCGCCCGTCGCCGCGACGTCGGATCCAGCCGCAAAATCGGGGACCTGTGCCTGCGCGGCGCTGCCGGCCAGGACGCCGCTCGCGAAAACCAGAGCGAATAGGCGCATCAACGAACAAGAGCGGCTCATGAAAAGCCTCGATATTGGTTGGAGTCGCGATCCGTCAATCCATGTGTGTGACGTCTCGAACCGCCTTCACGGATTCCCCTTCCCCTTCGCCCTCCCCCTTCCCTGCTTCGACGCCCGCACCGGCGATCCGCTCGAACCGGTCCTTGACCCTCCCCGCCTGCTTCTCGCTCTCCTCGAATTGCTTGAGCGCGTTCCCGAGGTGCGCGCCGACCTTCTGAAACGCCACCCAGCAGGCGTCGAACTGCTGCCTCAGGGCACCCAAGTGGTCCTGGATCTCCCGCGCCCGCTCCTCGAACTTCATCCCCTTCAGACCGTGCAGGACGAGCAGCAAGTACGCGTAGAACGTGTGAGGGGAAACGGGGACCACCTTGCGGGCCATCGCGTGTCCCAGGACGCTCTTCCCGTCCTCCGGATCCTGGGCACGCAGGATGGCTTCGTAGTAGACGTTCTCGGCCGGGATGTACATCAGCGCGAATTCGTAGGTCCCCTCGCCCGGGCGGATGTACTTGTCCGCAATCTCGTCGATGCGGCTCCTCAGGGACCGCGCGAAAACGCGGCGCTCGCGCTCGGCCCCATCGCCCGTCGCGGCGAGCATCCGCTGGCACGCCTCGAGCGGAAACTTGGCATCCACGGGCACCAGCCGGTCTCCCAGCCGGACGACCGCATCCACGCGCTCGCCGGACTTGAAGTAATGCTGCATATCGTACGCCGACGCGGGGAGAATCTGGCGCAGCAGCTCTTCGAGCCAGACTTCCCCGATCGTTCCTCGCAGCTTGGGTACCTGGAGAAGCTGCTGGACCTCGGTGACTGCGCCCCCGACGGTCTCGAGCCGCTTCGTCACCTCGCCGAGCTGCCCGAGTCGCTCGCGCACGTCCGACAACACCCGAGTCTGCTCCGCGCTGCCCTCAGCCAGGGCCCTCGGGACCTCCTGCTGGGCGGCGATGAGCGCGTCGAACCGGGAGCGCAGCTCGATGAGCTGCTGCTGGAGCAGAGCGGCGTGCGGCTCGCCGGGCGGCCGTCGCAGCAGCAATACGAGGAGGAGCACGCCGATGACGGCGCAGGCGACGAGCAGCACTCCGGGCGCGGTCACCTATCGCAGCCTCACTTTGAAGCCGCCGCCGGCATCGTCGAGCGCCCAGTCGGCCACCAGCGGTCGCAGCGCGCCCTGCAGTAGACCGGCCACGACGCGGCGCAAGACCGGGCCTCCCTTCGATCCCTTGCCTCGACCCGTGATGATGTGCACGACGGCGCCGGCCCCGGCTCCCCGCCGGTGCCAGCCTTCGAGGAAACCGCGCACGATCGCGGGCGCTTCCAGGGCCGTGAAGCCGTGCAGATCCAGCGCCTCGACGACCGGCGCGTCGAGCAGCGCGTCGCTCGAATCGAACTGCGGGCTGCGTCGCTTTCCCTTCACCGCGGACTCTGCTTATGGGGGTCGCACTCGCCGAGGATCGCCGCCTTCACCGCCTGCCGCAAGCTCTCCGGCTCCAACACTTCCGCCTCCGCCCCGTACTGGAGCACCTCCCGCGCGAACCACGCGGGATCGGCGACCTTGAACGTGACCACGTAGCGGCCGTCCTGCCGCTCCTGCCCGTCGGGGTAACGCTCCTCGAGCCAGCGGGCGATCCGCGGGCTGAAGGCGACCTTCGCGAGCACCGGCGCGTCGGCCCGGAGCAGGTCCTCCGGTGCTCGGATCGGCCTGAAGAGCACCTGCGGACGAAAGTCCTGGCCGAGGAGCCGCGCATCGAGGACCCGGTCGGCCCGGAAGTGGCGGAACTCGCTCACCTTCTCGCACCAGGAGACCACATACCAGCGGCCCTGCGCGTGGACGACCTGATGCACCTGCACCACGCGGCGCGCGGGCTCCGCGCCCGAGCCGCAGTAGTTAATCTCGAGTTTGCGCCGCTCGTCGCGCGCCTGGCGCGCGAGCGCAAGCACGCGTTGCAGCTGCTCGCCGGGCTCGGGGCCAATCCCCACGGTGCTCTCCACCGTCTCGGGATGCGGCCCGCCTGCGAGCAGCGCGCCGAGCTTCGCCGCGAGCGCGCGCCCGCCGCGCACGCCCGTGAGCCCGAGAACGAGCGCCAGCGACTCGTCGCCCGTGAAGCGCAGGGGCCGGCGGAACGAGCCGCGGCTCTGCACGACGAATCCTTTCGCCTCGAAGCCGATCGACAGGCTCGCGAGCCACGGCTTGAATTCGTCCGAGAGAGCTACGAGAGCGTCCACGTCGGCCCGCACCGCGTCGGGGGAGGTCCCGAAACGCCGCGCGGCGCCGCTATAGGAAACGGGCTT
>QHVD01000242.1:0-446 GCA_003222235.1 Gemmatimonadota bacterium
GGCCGAGTTACCCGAGCACCTCCTGGTCCTCGGGGGCGGGTATATCGGGCTCGAGTTCGGGCAGATGTTTCAGCGCTTCGGAAGCCAGGTGACGATCGTCCAGCGCGCCGCGCAGCTCGTGCCGCGCGAGGATGCCGACGTCGCCGAGGAGATCCGCAAGATCCTGTGCGAGGACGGTGTGGAAGTGCTGCTCAACACCAAGGCAGCATCGGCCGAACCCGTGGGCGACGGCCGGATCCGCCTCGTCGTACAGAACGGTGGGAGCGAGCGCGCGTTGCTCGGCTCGCACCTGCTGCTCGCGGCGGGCCGGTCACCCAATAGCGAGGCCCTCAACCTGGGGGCCGCCGGCGTCGAGACCGACAAGAACGGCTTCATCAAGGTGAACGAGCGACTCGAGACCAGCGTGCCGGGCGTCTACGCCCTGGGCGACGTGAAGGGCGGGCCGG
>QHVD01000242.1:498-2254 GCA_003222235.1 Gemmatimonadota bacterium
CGCCTGGTACCGAACACCGTGTTCATCGATCCCCAGCTCGGCCGCATTGGCCTGAGCGAGACCGAAGCCCGGGCCCGGGGAGGCAACATCCGGGTGGCGAAGCTGCCGATGAATTACGTGGCGCGGGCGCTGGAAATGGACGAGGCCCGGGGCTTCATGAAGGCCGTCGTGGACGCGGACACGGGCCTAATCCTGGGCGCGGCCGTGCTCGGCATCGAAGGCGGGGAGCTGATGGCGGCACTCGAGCTCGCGATGATGGGGAAGCTGCCCCACACGGTCTTGCGGGACGCCGTGTTCGCGCACCCCACGCTCGCCGAGGCGTTCAACAACCTGTTCACGACGCTCGTGCCCTGAGGGGGTGAGGCACGATCCCATTGTCCACGGCCAGATCCCACAAGGCCCGCTGCAGCAGCCTGCGAGCACGGTGCAGGCGGGACCGCACGGTGCCGACCGGGCAGTCGAGCATCGTCGCGATGTCTTGATACGAAAGGTCATCCACGAAGTACAGAGTCGCGACCGCCCGGTACTCCTCCGGGAGGGTCTGCAAGGCGCCAGCGACCTGCTCGGTCTCCAGCTTGCTGAAGAACGTCGCTGCGGGATTCGCATCCGCCCCATGCCACCCCGCGGCGGCGGTCTTGGTGTAGAGGTGGAGGGGTGGGACCTCGTCCAGTGAGACCGTGGTGCCCGCGACGCGAGCGCGACGTCCCCTCCCGTAGAACACGTTGGTGAGAATCCGCATGAACCACGCCTTGAAGTTCGTCCCGAGCTGGAAGCCGCCGAAGCCCCTCAGCGCCAGCAGCACCGTTTCCTGCACGACATCCTCGGCGTCCGCCTGATTCCTCGTCAGGTGCAATGCGGCGCGGTACGCGGTCGGGAGCAGCGGCTTCAAGAGGGCCTCGAACGTGGGTGCGGGCCGATCCGCGAATGTCTCCGGGGCACCGGCACTTGCTGGGAAGGGCGCGGAATGGGTCACGGAGTCCGACCGCCGTCGAGCAGATCGCGGATCAGGGGAGCGCAGTTCTTGATCGTGACCTGGGCTCGTCCGAGCCGCTTCAACACCGCCACTCCCCTCGTGTCCACGAAGCTCACCCCCGCCAGGTCGAGATCAACTGCTCCGAATTCACGTGCTGCCGCTTGGCACTCCTGCTCCAGGAAGACGGTCCACTCGCCCACGACCCGCCCTTCCACTCGCAGGGTGACCTCCAGGGCGTTGCGTGGAACTCGTGTAAGTCGCAGAATCGGGCTTCTGCTCCGTGTGGGTCGGTCTCTTGAGAGAGCAGGAGCCGTGCCGGGCGCGAGGATCTCGCTGTCTGTCGAGTAACTCGTTGGGGAAAAGACGGTTGAAGCGGACGGGGAGAACGGCAGCGTCGACCGCACGCGGATGGTTTTCCCGAAATGTTGGGACCGTCACAACATGTTGGGAGCCTGCGGAGCGGGTCGCTGGATACCCAGCTTCTTCATCCGAGCCTCGAGCGTCGTGGGCTTCAACCCGAGCAGACTGGCGGCGCCTTTGGGACCGCTCACCCGCCAGCCTCTCTGTTCCAAGACCGCGATGATGTGATCCCGCTCGACGTCCTCCAGGCTGCGGATGCGGGCCTGCTCGGCAGCAGCCGACTCGCCCGCGGCCCAGTCGCGCAATTCGAGCGTCGTGCCCTGCGTGATGATGAGTGCGCGCTCGATGACGTTGCGGAGCTCGCGGATGTTCCCGGGCCAGTCGTAGGCGATCAGGGTATCGAGGGTGCCCTTCGGGACGGTC
>QHVD01000242.1:2312-8487 GCA_003222235.1 Gemmatimonadota bacterium
GATGTCCTGTTTGCGATCCCGCAGCGGCGGCGTCTCGAGCGGGAACACGTGGAGCCGGTAGAACAGGTCGGACCGGAATCGGCCGGCCTTCACCGACTCGCGCAGGTCGTGATGGGTAGCGGCGATGACGCGGACGTCGATCTTGATGGTCCGCGAGCCGCCCACGCGCTCGATTTCCCCCTCCTGGAGCGCCCGTAGCAGTTTCACCTGCAGATCGAGCGGCAGGTCGCCGATCTCGTCCAGGAAGATCGTGCCACCGTCGGCGAGCTCGAAGCGCCCGATCTTGCGCGCCACCGCGCCGGTGAACGCGCCCTTCTCATGTCCGAACAGCTCGCTTTCGACCAGCCCCGGCGAGATCGCCCCGCAGTTCACCGTGACGAGCGGCCGGTCGCGGCGGCGGCTCAGGCGGTGGATGCTGCGTGCAATCAGCTCCTTGCCGGTGCCCGTCTCGCCCACGATCAGGACGGTGGAGCCGGTCGGCGCGACTTGCTCGACCTTGCGGAGCACCGCCGTGAGGGCGGGGCTCTCGCCCACGAGATCCTCGAATCCCTGTTGCGTCTTGATCTCTTCGTGCAGCACGACGTTCTCGGCCTCGAGCCGGTCGCGCAGCTCTGACACCTCGGCGAAGAGTTGCGCGTTGCTGATCGCGATTGCCGCCTGCGCGGACAGCATCTGAAGCACCTGGATGCGGGCGGGCGTGAACGCCCCGGTGGTGAGGTCGTTTTCAAGATACACGACGCCGACCAGGCGGGTCTGGTTCAGGACCGGCGTGCACAGGATGGACTTCGACTGGTGGCGCGCGATGTAGGGGTCGCTCCGGTACGTTGGGTCGTTCGCTGCATCGGCGAGCACGACGCTCTCGGATGTCCGCCACACGTAGTTCACGATGGCCGGCGCCAGGTCTCGACTGGCGGCGGCCGCGGCTTCCCGGAGGACCTTTACGTCCGGCGTGTCGAGCGACTCCCGGGCCATGATGCAGGGCTGGCCGTCGTGCTCGAGGATGAGGAAGCCTTTGCGGGCGCCGGCGTTTTGGATCAGGATGCGCATCAGCTTGGCCAACAGCCGCTCCAGGTCGATCTCGCCGCTGATGGCCTGCGCCGCTTTGATGACGGTGACGAGGTCGATGCTTGACGCGTCGGCCTGCGTGGTGGACTGCGCAGGGCCGGCGGCGACCAGGCCCTCGGGTCCGAGCCGCGCGTTGTCGGCTGCGGATCGGGTCGGCGGCGCCCCGTGGCGTCGCTCGAGGTCGGAGACCTTCGCCATCGCACCCCACCGGGCGTAGGCGTCCCGCGCCTCCGCTAGGAAGGGGGCGGCGACGCGCGCATGCCCTCGCTCGAGCCAGAACCTTGCGTACAGCTCGCTCGCCAGCGCTTGGTCCTGGAGCATGCTCGTCTCCCCGGCGTAGCGAATGGCTCGCTCATACAGGTCCAACGCCGTGACCGGCCGGCCGGCGATGCGCTCGATCTCCGCCGAGAGTAGCAGCCACTGGCACCGGAAGTTCTCAGGGCAGTTCTCCGCCAAGACCGCAAAGGATGCCCGAGCCTTTTCCATCTCCTCGAGGTAGGTCGCTCGCTCGTCCGCAGCGGCGCCGGCGTAGTTCGCGGCCAACGTGAGACAATTCCAAAAATCGAACAGGACAGGCCAGATCGTCCCCGAGAGATGATACACAACCCCGCGCGCGATGCGGGCGGCCTGCAGCGCTTTTCCATACTCGCCAAACAGGTAACAGACCTGGAGCTTGGCGACCGCGTGAAACGTCGTGAAGAACGGGTTCCCGCGGTACGTCTCCACGTACTCATCTTCATTGATCGTTTCATCCGACAGCGAGAGGGGTGTTCTGGTCTTCCCCTGCAACGCCCGCGCCCAGTTCAAGAAGATCTTCAGGGAATCGGCGAAGCCGGCGGCCTTCAGCCGGTTGATCAATGCCACGCTCGGCGAGTATTCGCGCACGAATTGCGCGAGGTCTTGGGTGGCGAGCATCGCCGGCCAGGCTTCCGTGCTGGCGCCGTACGCCGCATAGAGGAAATCGCCGCTTTCGAGGCCGCTCCGGCAGGCCTCGCGCGCGAAGGGAATGCACGTGTGCATCGGCTGCCGCCAGAGGTTCACGTGCGCGTGGAACTGCTGATGGATCTTCGCGCGCCGCCTGGAGTCGTTGAAGCGCTCGTTCACGCGCAGCGCCAGCTTGCCGAATTCGTAGGCCGCCTCGTAGTCACCGCGCATCGGTCCGACCGTGATGGCGTGCGTCACGTAGCCGTAGGCGGACTCTTCCACGTTGCCGTGGGTCAGCGAGAGGCGCACCATCGTGGCGGAGATGAGGCGTGCGAGGAGCGCATCTCCCACGATGTACGCGGAGGCCCAGATGTCGGTCAGAATGTTCATGACCATCCGGACCTCGGGATCGGCCATGACCGGGAGATCAACGAGCGAGCCGATGCTGCGGGGGCCCAGCAGCCCCTGGATGGAAGCGATCTCGCGCTCCAGCGCGGCCTGCTTCTCGTCGGCCGAATGGGGGAAGGAGACGCCGAAGAGACTCAAGCCGTCTCGGGCGCTGGTCAGGGCATCCGCATAGCGCGACAGGTTCTCGTACTGGACGCTTCGCAGGCGGTAGACCCGCGCCTTGTCCAGCTTGGTCGCCGCATGCCCGAGGAGCAGCGCGAATTCCCGCTCCGCCTCGTCGAACCTGCCGCACAGATACAGGCACTCGGCGCCCTCGAGGTGCAGGGCGAACGCCAGACCGTAGTCGGAGTCCCACAGCACATCGGTCACGACGCGCATTCCCGCCTGCAGATAGCCCAGCGCCGCTGCGTGGGCGGTCGAGGCCTTGGCCTTCTGCCCGGCGCTCAGGTTCAGCCGCGCGAGCGCCACCCGCTCCGCATCGTCCGCGATCAGGTCGCTGCCGAGATTGAGGTGTTGGACGATGTCGAAGATGCGCTCGTCGAGCTCGACAGCGGGACAGTGGGACAACATGAGCCGCCCCACGGTCAGGTGCACCTGCCGCTTGGCCTCGTCCGCGATCAGCGCGTACGCCGCCTGCTGCACGCGGTCGTGGAGGAACTTGTAGGACGGGGACGCGCTCGGTGCCGAACCGGGCTCCTCGCCCCGACCGGCCCCCACCGGTTCGTCGAGCGGGACCACGAATCCCTGCTCTAGGGCGTCCCACAAACTGCCCGCCGTCGCCTCCGCGGTGGTCGCGCTGACGGTCGCGAGGACGGGCAGGGCGAATCGGTTTCCGATACAGGCCGCGAGCTTGAGCGCCTCCTGGGTGGGCGCCGGCAGCTTGCGGAGCTTGGCGGCCATGAGGTCCACGACGTTGTCCGTGATGTCTATCCGGCGAATACGGTCGAGATCGAACTGCCAGTGGCGGGCGGCGTAGTCGAAGGTCACGAGCCGCTCTTGGTGCAACGTCCTGAGGAGCTGCGTGACGAAGAACGGATTGCCGGCGGTCTTCGAGAGCACGAGATCCGCGAGCGGCCGGGCCCGGTCGCCGTCGGTATGGAGCGTGTCCGCGACGAACTGCGTGAGGTGCGCGGGCGGCAGCGGGCCCAGGGTGATCTCCCGTACGGGCGTGCCGGCGGCGCGGATCTCGCCCAGCGTGAGCATCAACGGGTGCCGGTCGCCGACCTCGTTGTCCCGGTACGCGCCAATGACCAGCAAGCCCTTGAGATCGGTGTTGGCGAGGAGCGTGTGCAGCAGCGCAAGGGTCGCCGAGTCGGCCCACTGCAGGTCGTCGAGGAAAATCACCAGCGGATGGGCCGGCGTGGCGAACACGCCGAGGAACTGCTGGAACAGCAGCCTGAACCGGTTCTGGGACTCCGTCGCTCCCAGGAGCGGCACGGGAGGCTGCTTCCCGACGATAAGCTCGACCGCCGGGATGACGTCGATGATCACCTGCGCATTGACCCCGAGAGCAGCGAGCAGGGCGTCCTTCCACCGGTGAACCGCCTCCTCGCTCTCCGTCAACAGCTGCTGCACGAGCCCCCGGAACGCCTGCGCCAGGCCGCCATAGGGGGCGTCGCGCACCAGCTGCTCGAACTTCCCGGCGATGAAGCGCCCCCGCCGCTGGGTGAGCGACTTGTGGACCTCGTGGATGAGGGACGTCTTGCCGATCCCGGAGTAACCGGACACCAGCAGCAGTTCCGCGCCCCCGCCCGACGCGCGCTCGAACGCCGCCAAGAGCGTCGCAACCTCCCCGTCCCGCCCGTACAGGCGCTGCGGGATGAGGAACCGGTCCGCGAGGTCCGTGCGTCCGGCGACAACGCCCTCGATCCGGCCCGTTGCCTCCCACTCCGCGAGACACCGGGCGAGGTCCTCCCGGAGCCCGAACCCGCTCTGGTAGCGGTCTTCGGCCGTTTTGGCGAGCAGCTTCATCACAATGTCCGACAGGGGTCCGGGGATGGCGCGGTCGAGCGCGCTCGGCGCCAGCGGCACCCTCGCGATGTGACAATGCACGACCTCCAACGGGTCCGCCGACTCGAACGGCAGCTTGCCGGTCAACATCTCGTAGAGCGTGACCCCGAGCGAGTAGAAGTCGGTCCGATAATCCACGTCGCGGTTCATCCGGCCCGTCTGCTCGGGCGACATGTACGCGATGGTGCCCTGCAACACGCCGGGTTGTCTCGGTTGCCGTTGCTCGAAGGGCAGCCGCGAAGCGATGCTGAAATCGACGAGCGTGGCGCGTCCGGTCGGCCGGTCGACGAGGATATTGTTGGGGTTGGCGTCGTTGTGAATGATGCCGCGCTGGTGCAACGCGGCGATGGTATCGGCGAGCTGCACGGCCAGCCGGAGCGTCGTGCGCAGATCGAGCCGCCCCGTGGCGAACAACGCCTTCAAGCGCTCACCGCCGCCGTCCTCGAGAACGAGCACCACCCGGTCCCCCGCCGGCGCCAGGCCGTAGGCCCGGGCCACGCCGGGTAGATCGAGGTCCTTGATCAGGTCGTATTCCCGTTGCAGGCTCGCGGCGGCGGGGAGCGCGTCGGCGGACGTCTTGAGGATGACCGGGACGCCGTCGGCCTCGCGTCGCCCGCGGTAGACGACCCGCGTGCGGCCGCGATAGACCTCTTCAAAGACGGTGAAGCCGGGAACCTCCATGGGCGCCTCGGGAGGCTGGAGTCAGCCCGCACGCTGACGAACCGTGCTCATCTTACTCGCCGCGGGCGGCCCTGGCGAGTGCCGTTGCAACTTCTTGCGCTACTTCCCCTTCGCCGAATCAGCTCTCCTGGTCACACGGTCCGCAACTAGAGTCCGGAAAAGTTGGAACGGCACGAGCCGGGGTGCACCCCGGCTCCCGGTCCCAGCGGGAACCCCTCTCGGGGGCGAAGCATTATAGCCGCGTGATAGCCTACCCGCGTGCATCCCTGCATGCCGGAACGGTCCAACGTGCGCCAGAGGAGGAAGCGATGCAGATCATCGAAACCCAGGAGCTCGTGCCGAGCTGTCATCGTCCCGAAGTGGTCGAGACGAGCGAGCTGCAGCCGACCTGCCACTCCTGAAGGAGCGGCTCGCGGCATGTGAGGGGCCCGGGAGCGATCCCGGGCCCGCTTCGTTGGTGGCGGGGAACCATCCGATGGGCGCCCGCATTATAGCCCGGCGAACGGACACCCACACAAAGGAGACCGCATGGCTTCGCGCAGGACCGTTATCGCGATTTCGGCCGCCGTAGTAGCTGTGGCGGCGTGGTATGCCTTCCGGCCCGAGCGGCTCTTCGTCAATAAGACCGTCAGCGAATCGTTTCCCGCGGCGTCACGTGCGCAGGCGGCCGTGCCCACCGCTCCGACCGCGCTCGCGAGGGGGCCTTTCCACACGAACGCGCACGAGACGAAGGGGTTGGCCACGGTCTACCGGTTGCCCGAAGGCGGCCGGGTGTTGCGGTTGACCGAGTTCGCCACCTCCAACGGCCCCGACGTGCACGTGTATCTCGTCGCGGCCGGCGACGTGCAGGACAACGCGACCGTGAAGACGGCGGGGTTCGTGGATCTCGGCTCGATCAAGGGGAACGTGGGAGACCAGAACTACGACGTTCCCGCGGACGTGGACCTCGCGAAGTATCGCGCGGTAACCATCTGGTGCCGCCGCTTCGCTGTCAACTTCGGAACCGCCCCGCTCGCGGCGGCCCAATCCTGAGGAGGGAACTCGTTCATGTCCCGCTCGCTCTCGCTGGCTCTGCAGACGCTCGTGC
>QHVD01000243.1 GCA_003222235.1 Gemmatimonadota bacterium
GTGGAGAGCACCAGGTGGCCGGTGAGCGAGGCCTTGATGGCGATGGAGCCGGTCTCCAAGTCCCGGATCTCGCCCACCATGATGATGTTCGGGTCCTGCCGCAGGAACGCCTTCAGCGCCGCGGCGAAGGTCATCCCCACGTCGTTCCGGACCAGCACCTGGTTGATCCCCATCAAGTTATACTCGACCGGGTCCTCGGCGGTGAGGATGTTCACTTCCATTGTATTGATCTTCGACAGTGCCGAATATAGGGTCGTCGTCTTCCCCGAGCCCGTGGGCCCCGTCACCAACACCATCCCGTAGGGGTTCTCGATCGCCCGCATCAGGTTCTGCTCAGCCTTGGGCTCGAACCCGAACTTGGAGAGATCGAACGTCAGATTCCCCTTGTCGAGGATCCGCAGCACGATCTTCTCGCCGTACAGCACCGGGAGGGTGGAGACCCGGAAATCGATCACCCGGCTCCCCATCTTCAGCTTGATGCGACCGTCCTGCGGCACCCGCCGCTCCGCGATGTTGAGCTGCGCCATGATCTTGACGCGCGACGTCAGGGCGGCCCGCATCTTGATCGGCGGCTTCATCACCTCCAGCAGCGACCCGTCCACCCGATAGCGGACCCGCACCTCGTGCTCGAACGGCTCGATGTGGACGTCCGACGCCCCCCGTTTCACCGCGTCCGTCAACAGCCCGTTGATGAGCTTTACCACCGGCGCATCGTCCGCCAGATCCTTGGCGTTGACGTCCTCCTCGCGCTGCTCTTCCACCACCTCCAGCTCTTCCGCGGCCTCGATGTCCTTGAGCAGCGACCGGAGCTGGGCGTCCGACTGCTGGTAGTAGCGGTCGATCGCGTTGCGCAGCGTGTATTCCCCGGCGATCACGGGGAAGACGTCGCAGCGCGTGATGAACTTGATGTCCTCGATCGCCGTGACGTTGTTGGGGTCGGCGATCGCCACCGTCAGGGTGCGGCCCTCGCGCTTGAGCGGGAGCACCGTGTGCTTGATGGCCACGTCCGGAGGGATGAGCCGCAGGATCTTGGGATCGACCTCGAAGCGCGACAGATCGACGGCCGGCATGCGATACTGCCGGGCCAGCATCTTGGAGATCTCGGTCTCCTCGACGAAGCCGAGCGTCACCAGGGTGTAGCCCAGACGCATGCCGGTTTGCTTCAGCTCGATGAGGGCCCGCTTCAACTGGTCGAGCGTGATCAACCCGTCGCGAAGCAGGATTTCGCCGAGCTTGTCAGCGGTGGCTGCTACGGTGGCCGTATGCAACTCATTGGGAATGGCGCACTAACATAGTGGAGGCCGGGTGAGAGTCAAGGCGCGGGTGGGATCACCCCCGAAAACATCACGTAAGGCCGCAGGGCTTCGAGCAGGTGCGGGCCCACCCCGGGCACGCTGTCCAAGCGCGCCAGGGTGCCAAACGAGCCGTGCTGCTCACGCCAGGCGACGATGCGCTGTGCCAAGGCGGGCCCGACGCGCGGCAGCCGCGTGATCTCCGTCACGTCGGCGCGATCGAGATCGATCCGCTCCCCGGAGAGGAGTGGGCGTGCCAGGCGCGCGGCGGCCCGGGCGGCCTCGCGCAGACCGCCGGGCGGCGGCGTGTCCACGGCGACCAGTCGCACGTCTCCCGGCGCGGCCGTCGGGACAGGCGAAAGAGCGTAACGCGCGCCGGCGCCCGTCAGGGCGAGGAGCGCGAGCAGCAGCGCCGCGCGGCGGTCGTCCATGGCTGCACACTAACGGCTCGCCTGCCGACATACGGTATCCGTTTTGCGCGCGCTGCGCCGGAAAACTGCAGGACGGTAGAGGGCGGTAGAGGGCGGTAGAGGGCGGTAGGGGATCGATGCGGAGAATTCGGAACCGCCTCTACCGTCTTTTACCGTCTTCTACCGCCCTCTACCGTCTTCTATCGAACCAGCGCCACCGCCACATCCCCCACCACCCCCAGTGACGCGGCCGAGACCTTATCGATCGTGTCGTCAGGAGTGTGCCAGTAGGGGTAGTCGAAGTCGACCACGTCGATCGCGTGGATCCCGGCCCGCTGCAGCGCGACGTGGTCGTCGATCAGGGGGTACTTCACGCCGGGGCGGAAGACGCGCCCGTAGCCCAGGTCGGCGGCGGTGCGCCACACGCGGTCCACGACCTCGGGCGCCACCGTCTCGGAGTTCGCCTCATAGTAGAACTGCTGGTCCTTGTCCCCCACCATGTCGAACAGCACGGCGTACAACGGCGGGTACCCAGGCGGCTGGTGCGCGCCGAAATAGCGCGACCCGATGAGCACGTCGCTTGTGTCCTTGAAGTCGCCGTAGTCTTCCCCGTCCACGCACAGCAGGTCCACGCCGACCGCCGGGGGCTTCGCCTTGAGCGCGTCGGCGACGCCGAGCAAGACGGCGACGCCCGACGCGCCGTCGTTCGCGCCCGGCACGGGGAGGCGCTGCTGTGCCAGGTTCGGGCTCTGGTCGGCTCTAGGCCGCGTGTCCCAGTGGGCGAGAAACAGCACTCGCTCGGTGGCGTCGGGGCGGAACCGGGCGAGGATGTTGCGCAGGTGTAGCGTGTCGCCCCGCTGCGTCACGTGAGCGAACGACTGCACCCACACGGTGTCGGCGCGCGCGCGGAACTGGGCGACCAGCCAGTCGCCCGCGCGCTCATGGCCGGGCGTCCCAGGGATGCGGGGGCCGAACGCCATCTGCTGCTCGACGTAACCGAAAGCACGGCTGCCGTCGAACTCGCGTGGCCGGCGTGCATGACTCCCTTCCCGCGCCTGGCAGCCGAGGACGAGCCCCATCGCGCCGAGTGCCGGCCCGAGCCGCGCGGCGCGGGTCACCGGAGCTCGCCCACGCTGGTGTGCAGCTCAAGGAACGCCGTGACTACTACCTGGGAGGTCTTGCGGTTCGCCTGCCGCTCGTCGTTCAGCAGATACGCCACCTGGAAGCCCGCGCTGAAGTTGGGAGGGACGTCCGTATCCATGGAAACTTGCGACTGAGATTGCCGGGTGTCCACATAGGGCACGCATGCCGGCTGCCCCGCGGCCTGGAGGCACACGCGATCCACCGTGAGCGAGTAGCGCGCCGCGGTACGGATCTCGTTCTTGAGGCGTGCCAGCCAGGCGGGCGGCCGGAACGGGAAGCCGAGGCTCGCGCTCCGCTGGTCGCGCTCGGTGTGAAACCGGTTGCCGGCGCTGATCCGGTCGCTGGTGGTGCGCGCGGCATCGACGGAGGTGGCGATCCCGGCCCGCCAGGTGAGCATGAGGAGTGGGCGCACGAAGCGCTCGGCGGTCCGGGTCAGCGTCGCTCCCGTCGCCAGTCCCTCGAACGGCAGCTGCTCGGCGATCGTCTGCTGCTCCCGGTAGCCGAGCTGAGCGCTCAGGGCGGGTAGCACTCCCCCGAGAGTGGTGCGGGAGGGCGTGTAGGCCCAGCTCAGCTGCGCCGACGGCCACTCGCGGCTGCCCGTCCGCATGGGTACCTGCTGATCGCTGCGAAGCGCCCACGTCACCCCCTGCGTCTTGCGGTAGTTGAGGCTCACGTGCATCCCCGGCGGGAGCAGCACGGTGCCGCCCGCGTTCACGTTCCAGTTGTCGGCCGCGGAACCCGCGAGCAGCCCGCCCTGGCTGCGAAACCCGTCGAAGGGGACGAGCGCGAGCTGGTAGTCGAGCGACGGAACGAAGGGCGCCCGGTCGAAGGTCGATGCCTGCATCCGGCTGAACGCCAGATCGATGGTCGTGACGCGGCGCAGCAGTCTGGTCGCCACCGCGCTGTCGCCGAACGCTTGCCGCCCGAGGCGCAGCGGGTCGAGCTGGACGCCGAGGTCAAGGCGGCGCGAATTGCTGAACGCGGCGGGGACATGGAACCCGCCGGCGGTGTCGCCGACGTCGCGGACGGGATCCCGGCCGTTCGGGTCCCGGTTGAACGCGAAGGACGTGCCGACCGTGGCGCGGGGCCGCAGCCACCCGCCTACCAACGGGGCGGCCGTCGCGTAGCTCGTCACCCAGCGCTGCGTCTCGACCCCGACGTTCACGCCCAGCAGCCCGCGCCGCTGCCCGCGCATGAGACGACCGATCGTGGTGGAGTCACCATAGTCCCGCAAATCGCGCAGCGACGTCACGTCCATCCGCAGCTCGACGGAGCGGAGCGGCGTGAAGTCGATCCCGCCGTTGTTGCGCCAGACGCGAGTCCGGGAGCGCGCCGGCGTCACGAGGGAATCCGACAGGCGCTCCACCGGCAC
>QHVD01000595.1 GCA_003222235.1 Gemmatimonadota bacterium
AGGTGTAGAACCCTTCCGGGTGGAACGCCTGGTCGAGCGCCAGCTGGAGATAGACAGGCGCGCCGTTCAGGGCGACGTAACGGTACCTGGTGCCGGGGAGGTCCACGACCGAGATCTTCCGCATCCCGAAGTAGCTCTGCAGGCGGTCCTCGCCCACGCCCGGACCGCCCACGCTGGCGCCGACCTCGTACAGAAACGGATCCTCGAGCGACCACAGGCGGACGTGCGTCATCGGCACGTCGAACGTCACCTGGTCGGCCCCTTTCGGCACGCGCCAGGTCACCGTCGGCAGCTCCGCGTTCTTGAAGTGGAGCGTCAGCGTGAGCTCCCGGGACGCTTTCTCGAGGAAGCGGGCTTCCACCACGACCCGCCTCCGGTCGACGTCCGGCGAGAAGTGCAGCGCCCGGAAGGGCACGGCGCCACGAGCCTCGAGGTAGGGCGTTTGCCAGATGCCGCGCGCGTTGCCGTAACCCTGTTTGCCCTCGAGTTTGAACGCGCGCGGCGCATCGTCGACCCGGAGGACGAGTCGTTGCTTCTGCCCGGCCTTCAGGTACGTCGTCAGCTCGAACTCGAACGGGACATAGCCGCCGTCGTGGAGCCCGAGCTTCCGGCCGTCGAGCCACGCCGTCGTGCGCCAGTCGGCGGCGCCGATCACGAGAAAGACGCGCCGCCCCCTCCAGCCTGCGGGCAACTCGACCGTTCGAGCGTACCAACCGATGTCGGCGCTGTCCGGAACGCCCGAGAGCGGGCTCCCCCAGGGAAACGGGACGACGATGGGGCGCGGTGCCGGCAGCCCGCCGCGGAACCACTCTCGCGCCTCACCTTCATCCTTTGCATCGAGCTGGAACTCCCAGAGCCCGTTCAGATTCTGCCACTGCTCCCGCTGGAAGTCGGGCCGGGGGTGCTCGGCCAGGGGGATCGTCACGCTCTGGGGCGCTGTCCGTTCAAGAGTCCCCGCCCTCTGTCCCCCTCTCCTTTCTCCAGTTCTCACCCCTTGTCTCAATGGTCACCTCCTGGCCCGCTCGCGGTTCCAGGGTCCTCACCCGCTGTCCCCCTCTCTCTACTCCAGTCCTGACAGCGGGCCAGGGGGTGAGGACGGCCACGTGGAGAGGCGAAATGAGAAACCCAGCGACAACTGCGATCGTGGAGAGCCGGTGCCTCGCCAGATGCTCGCGCGTCATTAAAGGGAATTGGGGGTGAAGAGGTTGGGGCGTCAATTGGTGGACACAGAGAATCGAACGGGCGCAAAAGTATCACGCCGAAACCGGGACGGATATCCCAAGTGGCGAGCCCGCCCCGCGCGTGTCAGTTTCCTAGGCAGAACATGCAACGCATGAAACTGTCCGGCTGGATTGTGATGCTGTGCTCGAGTACCGCCTGCGCGGGCGGACGGGCGCCGCGCCCCACCGCCTCGGTGCGGCGGGAGCCGTTCGGCACCACCGACCGGGGGGAGGCGGTGAGCGTGTACACGCTCAGGAACGCGCACGGGATCGAGGTCAGGGCCATCAATTACGGGGGCATCATCGTCTCGCTCAAGGTCCCGGATCGCAATGGGCGGGTCGACGACGTCGTTCTCGGCCACGATTCCCTGGAGCAATACGAGCGGGCGTCCCCCTACTTCGGTGCCATCATCGGCCGGTATGGCAACCGAATCGCGCGAGGCCGCTTCACACTGGAGGGTCGGACTTACACGCTCGCCACGAACAACGGTCACAATCACCTGCATGGCGGCGTGAAGGGCTTCGACAAGGTGGTCTGGGACGTTGCAACGTTCGAGCGCCCGGACTCGGTCGGTCTGGTCTTTCGGTATACGAGCCCGGACGGCGAGGAGGGGTACCCCGGCACCCTGCGGGCCACGGTCACCTACACCCTGACGGAAGGGAACGAGCTGATCTTCGACTACCATGCTACCACCGACCGGGCCACGCCGGTCAACCTCACGCAGCACAGCTACTTCAACCTGGCGGGCGACGGCTCGGGGGACATCCTGCGCCACGTGGTCACGCTGAACGCCGACCACTTCACCCCGGTCGACTCCACCTTGATCCCGACAGGGGAGATCCGTAGCGTGGCGGGCACGCCTTTCGACTTCCGCACGCCGACGCCGATCGGCGCCCGCATCGACCAGGATGACGAGCAGCTTCGCTACGGGCGGGGATACGACCACAACTTCGTCCTGAACACGGGCGGCAAAGGCGGCACGGGCGGCACGCGTGGCGAGGGGGCCGCCCTGACGCTGGCGGCGCGGGTCTACGAGCCAACGACCGGGCGCGTGATGGAGATTTACACGACGGAGCCGGGACTCCAGTTTTACTCCGGCAACTTTCTCGACGGCACGCTGCGAGGAAAGCGCGGGCTCGCCTACGGGCACCGCTACGGCTTCGCGATGGAGACGCAGCACTTCCCGGACACGCCGAACAAGCCCGCTTTCCCATCGAGTACCTTGCGTCCCGGAGAGGAGTACC
>QHVD01000244.1 GCA_003222235.1 Gemmatimonadota bacterium
GGGGATCCCGGGCTGGCGCAAGGGAACCATGGTCGCCTCGCTGGGGCAGCAGACCCAGAACTTCGGCTTCTACGTGACGGCCGACGGGCACTACTCCTTCCGTGGCGACCTGATCGACCTCACCGTCGATCCGCTCGAGCAGATCATGCGCCAGATCTCGCTCGAGCATCAGCCCGAGCGCGGCCCCAAGGACGCGAAGGTGACCATCGTCGAGTACTCGGACTTCCAGTGCCCCTTCTGCGCGCGCGTCTACGCCACGCTCGAGAACGACGTGCTCAAGGACTACGGCGACAAGGTGCGCATTGTGTTCAAGAACTTCCCGCTCACCTCCATCCACCCGTGGGCCGGGGACGCCGCCCTCGCCTCCGAGTGCGCCTTCCAGCAGGGCAACGACAAGTTCTGGGCGATGTACAACGGGCTCTTCTCGAAGCAGAGCGACATCACCAGGGAGAACCTGAAGGACAGGGCGGGCGACATCGCTCGGGACGCCGGCCTCGACGTCGCCAGGTTTCAGGAGTGCTTCGACGGCAAGAAGGCGCAGGACGCCGTCGATGCGGACGTGCACGAGGCGGCCGCGCTCGGCATCAACTCGACGCCGACCTTCTTCGTGAACGGGCGGCGGCTCTCCGGCGCGCTCGCGCCCGCAGACTTGAAGCAGGCGATCGACGGGGCGCTCGGGGCCAATCGATGACGCGCCCAGCGCGCCCGCGGTCCGTGAAGCTGCTCCGCGAGCTGGTCAGCTGCGCTCGAACATCGTGAATCCCGCATCGACCCCGAGGCGGCCCTCCCGCAGCGTGCTGCTCACGTGCGGGGCCTCGATCGTGTTCGGCAGCGTGCTCCTCGCGTTCCTCCCCACGCTGCACAACGGATTCGTCCTCTGGGACGACGATCTCAACTTGCTCGAAAACCCGGCGTATCGCGGCCTGTCGCTCGCGCATCTGCGCTGGATGTTCACTACGACGCTCGCCGGACCCTACCAGCCGCTCAGCTGGCTCACGCTCGGGCTCGACTATGTCGTCTGGGGCATGAATCCGAAGGGATACCACTTGACGAGTCTCGTCCTGCACGCGGCGGGCACGGTGGCGCTCTACGTCCTGCTGGTCGCGATGCTCGAGCGGGAGCGCGAGCGGGGAAGCGACCTCGGCGTGGCGGCGGCCGCCGTGGTCGGTGCGCTCTTCTGGGGCATTCATCCGCTCCGCGTGGAATCGGTGGCGTGGGCAACGGAACGCCGCGACGTACTCTCCGGTCCGTTCTTCGTCCTCACGGTCCTCGCCTACGTGCGTATGGCCGAGGCGCAGCGCCTCGGACGCCCGTGGCGGCGCTGGTTCGTCGCCTCGCTCGTCTGCTACCTCCTGTCACTCCTCGCGAAGGCGTCGGGGATGATGCTCCCCATCGTGCTGCTCGTGCTCGATACCTATCCGCTGCGGCGCTTCGGCCGGGAATCTCGCGGCCGCGCGGCCCTCGAGAAGCTGCCGTACGCCGCGCTCGCCGGCGCGGCTGCGCTGATCGCGTTTCGTGGCCAGGCGGCGCTCAGCGGGATGCGGCCGGTCGCCGGGTACGGGGTCCTCGACCGCATCGCCCAGGCCGCGTACGGGCTGTGCTTCTACCCCTGGAAGAGCGTGGCGCCCGTCGGCCTCTCGGCGCTCTACCTCCTCCCGCGAAGGCTCGACCTCGCGGCGCCGCGATACATCGTCAGCATGCTCGCGGTGGCGGGCGTGACGCTGGCGCTCATCCGGCTCCGCCACCGCTGGCCGTGGGCGCTCGCGGCCTGTGCCTGCTACGTCGTCTTGATCGCGCCCGTCCTCGGCTTCGTGCAGACCGGTCCGCAGCTGGTCGCCGACCGCTTCTCGTATCTCCCGAGCCTGCCCGCCAGCGCGTTGGTGGCGGCGGGCGTACACCGGCTGCTCGCCGCCGGGGCGCGCCGGCGCGTCGCGCTCCCGGCGGCCGTCGCGGCGCTGGGGGTCCTCGGGGTCCTGACCGCGCGCCAGACCGCGACCTGGAGGGACTCCTTCACGCTCTGGGGTCAGATGCTCGCCGTCGACCCGACGAACCACGTCGCGCTCGCCAAGCGCGGGTGGCTCCGGCAGCAGCGCGGGGATCTGGACGGCGCGCAAGCCGACTACAGCGAAGGGATACGTCACCACCCGGACGCCATCCTCTACTTCAATCGCGCCACGCTCGAGTACCTCCGCCGCCAGCTCGACGCTGCGATCGCCGACTACTCGGAATGCCTGCGTATCAACCCCGGCGATCCAAGGACGCTCAACAACCGGGGGATGGCGCGCCAGGAGAAGGGCGACTGGGAAGGCGCCGCCGCCGATTTCGCGGAAGCGCTCCGCCTGGCGCCGCCGGGGTTCGCGGGGCGCGCGCTCATCGAGAAGAATCTCGCCACCGCCCGCGGCCGCCTCCCAGGGGATGGCTGACGCGAGGCGGCCACGCAAATGAGTGATGTGTCTTTGCCGCGGCCATGGGGTTGGCTGGCGGCCGCTCTCTTCTTGGCCGCCCTGGCTCGCGTCTTTTGGCTCGCCTGGTTCGACGACAACATCCGCTTCCTCCCCAGCGGACCTGCGCCTTGGATTGTCTACCCGTCGCCCCTCGACCCGAATTCGTTTCCCGGTATGGAGCTCCCCGCCGAGTTCCATCGGCACGTGACGCTGTCCGAAACACCTTCCCGCGCTTCGCTCGAATTTCGATGCTTCAAGTCTTGCGTGATTCGTATCAATGGAAAGGCCGTCGCCACCGGTTCAGCCGTGCGATGGAAGACCTCGACGCGCCTCGATGTCGCCGATGCGCTTCACCGAGGCGACAACGACATCGAAGCCAGCGTCTCGACGGACATGGGCCCTCCTGCCTCGAGCCTCAAACTCCAACTCGATGGCATGACGGTCCTGACGGACGAATCATGGGACGTTTCGCTCGCGGGAACCTCTGCATCGGGCGCCCGCCGCGCCTCCGAAGCGCCGGAACCCGGTCCCGGCAATCCGTTGTCAGGGACGGAACGGACGCGTGATGCACTCCGAAACAACTACGGTAAGGGACTCCTCTGGCTCGCCATTTCGGTCGTGGCGTGTCTGATCGGCCGGCACGCGAGCATGAGCGACGGGGTCGCCCGCAATCTCATCCTGATGCTGCTGGCAGCCCTCTGGATCTGTCTTCTGCTTCACAATCTCAGGTGTCGTGTCGCCACGTACGGCTTCGACGCCGCCGCACACTTGGGTTACATCGAGTACATCCGCACCAAGCACTCGCTCCCCCTGGCCACGCAGGGAGCGGAAATGTATCAAGCCCCCCTCTACTACATCGTGTCTTCCGGCCTTTTGTCCTTATTCGACCGCGCGGCGGCCAGTGACCAGGGTCTATTGATCCTGCGCTTGTTCAACGTAGCGGTCGGGGCCGCAAATGTCGCACTGGTCTACGTCGGCCTCGGTTTTGTCTTTCCGGCCCAGTGGAAGCGGCAGGCCGCGGGCGCGGCCCTTGCGGCATTCGCGCCGTGGCACCTGTATCTCCTGCACTATCCCACCAACGAAGTCCTCTCCGCCATGCTGGGAACAGCGTCGATCGTGCTCTGCCTGAAGTGCCTGCACACGGATGCCGCGTCGGCCAGGTGCCTCGCCTTGGGCGCCGTCCTGGGGGCCGGTTGCTTGACAAAGGCCTCATCCCTGGCGCTGCTTCCAATTTTCCTTGCGGCGCTGGCCGGCAAATTGCGCATGCGCCCTGATTGCTCGCCAATTGCGCGCGTCGGCAGGCTGGCTTCGGTGGTCGGTTTGGCCGTGGCGATCAGCGGTTGGCACTATTGGCGCATGTGGAGGCATTACGGAAATCCTCTCGCCGGGAATTGGGATCCGGCCATCGTCCACCCCTGGTGGCAGCAGCCCGGATATTTCACTCTCGCCTATTTCACCTCGTACGGCCGTTCCCTCACCGCGCCGTTCTTCAGTGGCTTTCACAGTTTCTGGGATGCGCTGTACACCACGCTCTGGGGCGATGGTCTCTGGGGCGGCTGGACCCAGGTGCCCGGCCGGCCTCCGTGGCACTACGAACTGATGGCCGCAGGATATGTTCTGGCGCTGGTTCCCACCTTGGTCGTGGTCTGCGGATGCTGCGTCGCGGTCGTTCGTTTCGTGCGTGAACCGCGCGTCGACTGGCTTCTGCTCGTCGGATCACTGGGCGTCATGTTTCTGGCGATCGTCCTCTTGAGCCTGAGATTGCCCTCCTACGAGCAACCAAAAGCATTTCACGCCTTGAATATCCTGTTGCCCTTCTGCGCTTGCGCGATCGTCGGATACGAATATCTGACGAAGCATCTCGGCTCCATTGGTCGCTTCGCCTTGTTGAGCCTCCTCGGCGTCTGGCTTGTCAATACGTATGCGACGTTTTGGATCGATCTGGACTCGCCCAAGACCCGTCTCGCTGTGGCGGTCGCCAAGTCCCTCAATGGCGAGGACCAAACGGCAGAGGTGGAGCGCATCCTTGCGTCCGATCCCCACAACCGTGTCGCCCAGCTCGAGCTCGCGCGCCTCGACTGGCGCGCCGGCCGCATGGCTCGCTTCACCGCGGGAGTTCGACAGGCCTTTGGCGACCATCCCGAGGATGGCGAAATCTGCCTCCTCGCCGCCGAGACATTCGCGCGCGAGAACGATTGGGAGTCGGCCCTCCAATTGGCGCAGCGCGCAGCACGCCTAGCGCCCGAAAACGTGGCGGTGACGCTCACCGGGCTTCGATTCGCGAGCCAACGGCCTTCCGCTGCCGTGGGAGCCGGCGTGGAGAACGACGTCATTGCCGCGGCCCAGCTCGTTCTGCATGCTCGCCCCACGAATGCCGAAGCGCACCGGGCAATGGGCGACGCGCTCCTTCAACTCGGGCAGACCGATGCCGCGGCCATGCACCTCAAGCTTGCGGCAAATCGCGGTCATTGACGGCGCCCGCGTGCTCTGACGGGTGCGGACATTACTCACCCTGAGCGAGGGCCCGCGCTACCGGCTCGACGCCGCCCCGCTCCGCCATTCGTCGGCGATGGCGAGGTTGCGGCGCGCGTCGGCGTAGCCGGGGTTGAGCTCGAGCGCCCGCCGATAGTGCCGCTTCCCTTCCTCGAGCTTGCCCTGCATGACGAGCACGTTGCCGAGATTGTTATGCACGGCGGCGAACCGATCGTCGAGCGCGAGCGCCTGCTCGTACTGCGCCTCGGCCTCCGCCGGCCGGCCCTCGGCCGCGAGCACGTTGC
>QHVD01000245.1 GCA_003222235.1 Gemmatimonadota bacterium
GTTGCAGGACGCCACGACGCCACGTTCCACGAAAAACCGCGCGGCATTCTCGTGCGACGTGGCGTCATGGCGTCGTGTAACGCGCTTCACCGAAGTATCTCCTCCCAAAACGCGAGCGTCCGCACGGCCACGGCGTCGTCGGAGAGCAACTGCATCGCCCGGGCCCGTCCCGCCTGCGCGAACGAGTGGCGCACCTCGCTCACCACCAGGCGCTTCAGCGCGGAGGCGAGCGCCGGCGCGTCGTCGGGAGGCACGATGATGCCGGCGTTGCCGATCACCTCGGGCGTGGCGCCCGCGTCGCTGCCCACGACCGCCACCTCGTGCGCCATCGCCTCTCCCACCACGTGGGCCGACACCTCCGCCCAATCGGGCAGTCCCCGCGACGGCTGCACGAGCACGTCGAGCTCGGCCCAGATCTTGGGTATCTCCTCCGGCGGCAGGGCGCCCACCCACCGCACGCGTGCCGCGAGCCGCAGCGCGCTCGCCAGCTGCTCCAGCCGCTCGCGGTCGGGCCCGTCCCCCACCACTGTCAGGTGCCAGCGCTGCCCGCGAATCTCGGCCAGCGCCTGAAGCAAAGTATCGAGTCCCTTCTCCGGCACCAAGCGTCCGACGCACCCGATCGCGAGTCCCTCGTGATGCGAGTGCTCCGGGTTGGTCGGCACCTGCACGCCGAGCTGAGGGATCACGCTGAGCGCCAGGTCGGGAACCGTGCGGCGCACCAGCGCGGCCGCTCCCTCGCTCGCCGCGATCGCGCCCTTGAGCCGCCGCAGGGTCCGCCGCCGGCGCCAGCGGACCAGGACAGGGAGCGGGACGTCCACGTTCTCCCGGCTGAACAGCACCACGGAGAGCCGCAGCCTTCTGGCCGCGCGGACGACCTGCGGGCCGACATGAGACGTCGCGTCTTCTTCGACCTGGACCACATCGGGACGCTTGTCGCGCAACAACGACACCAGGGCGCGCCGCGCGAACCGGGCCGCCGCCGGCTTGCGATAGCGGCGCATCTCGATGGGGAACACCTCGACGCCATTTTGCCGCTCCCAGCGCACCTCGAGCGTCCGACCCAAGCCGGCTTCCTTCCAGCGCTCCGGGACGCCGACGGTGACGTCGAGCCCGCGCGCCGCGAGGGCACGCAGCTTGCCCCGGTTGGCGGGGTTGATGTAGACGTGGGAGATGATCAGAACGCGGCGCATAGACGGCGAATGCGGAGTGCGGAGTGCGGAATGCGGGATGTGCTGAAATGCGGAGTGCGGAATTCGGAATGCGGAATGTCAATGCCAGGGTCGAACCCCGAGGTTGCGCTTCGACGCCAGCCCATCAATTCCGCATTCCGCATTCCGCATTCCGCATTTCTGTACATTCCGTATTCCGCATTCCGCATTTAGATTTGGTCTCTCGCGGGCCCTTAGCTCAGCGGTTAGAGCAGCGGACTCATAATCCGTCGGTCCCAGGTTCAAATCCTGGAGGGCCCACGGCTAAGGCTCGTTACACGACGCCACGACGCCACGTGGCACGGCGAAGGGCGCAGGGTTGCGCTGCGTGGAACATGGCGTCGTGCAACGTGCAACCAGCAGTTCGGGTGGTTAGCTCAGCTGGTTAGAGCGCCGGTCTCACATACCGGAGGTCACAGGTTCGAGTCCTGTACCGCCCATTTGCCTACCAGTATAGCCTTTGATTGGCCTCGCAAAACCCCTGCGCCCGTTGGTTGGACTTGACACGATGCCGAAAGAGGTCGTTCAGGGGTTGCGACGGGCGCCCTTCAGGCGTCCAATCAATCCACGTCCGAACTCCTTAGCGGGATTTTTCAGCACTCTGTCGATTTTGGGCCGGCGTTCGCGGTCAGAGCAGCCCGTCTCTTCTCAGCTTCCCCGGGGGGTCGTAGCGCGTGTCGTGCGCGGCGAGGACTTCGGCGGGCGAGACCGTGGCCACGCCCAATTTCCCGACCTCGATGCCGGCCGCGTAGTTCGCGAGCCGCGCTGCCTCCCGCACGGACGCGCCGGCGCCGAGCGCCGTGCCCACCCCTGCCGTCACCGTGTCACCCGCGCCCGACACGTCGAACACCTCCCGGGCGATCGCGGGGAGGCGGCTGATCTCCTGGTCCTTGGTGACGAGCACCATGCCTTCGGCGCCGAGGGTGAGGAGCAAGTTGTCCACGCCCAGCTTGTCGAGCGATTGCGGGAGCGCGTCCGGACGGTCGATGTCCAGAGCCGCGCCCATCGCCCGCTCCAGCTCGCGGCGGTTGGGCTTGAACACGGTCGCCCCGCGGTAGGCGAAGAAGTGCTTGAACTTCGGGTCCACCACGACCGGAATGCCGCGCCTGCGGGCCAGCGTCATCGCCCGCTCGATCACGGCGGCGGTCAGGGTGCCCTTGTTGTAGTCCTCCAGCACGAGCGCGTCGGCGTCCGCCGTCGCCCGCTCCAGCTCGGCGAGGAGCTGCGCTTCGGCGCGCTCCGGCACGGGATCTTCCACCTCTTCGTCGATGCGCACCAGCTGCTGGCCCCGCGCGGTGACGCGGGTCTTGGACGTCGTGGGCCGCGCCGCCACGACCACGAGGTGGCTGTCGATGAGCCGGCTTTGAGCCAGCTCGCCGCGGAACGAGTCGCCGCGCGCATCGTCCCCGATCACCGCGACGAGCCGGCACTCGGCGCCGATCGCCGCCACGTTGGCCGCCACGTTCGCCGCGCCGCCCAGCGCGTAGCGGCGCGCCCGGACCGACACGACGGGAACCGGCGCCTCGGGCGAGATCCGGTCCGCGTCGCCCGAGAGATAGATGTCGAGCATCGCGTCGCCCACGACGACGATGCGCCGCTCGGCCATCTTCGCCACCAGGCTCTCCAGGTGCTCCCGCGTCAAACGGGGGTCGGATGACAAAGGGGTCACGGCAGCCCTCCTGTCGTCGAAAACCGGTAGCTCAGCGCCGCCCGCCCCTCGAACCGGGTTCGCGTGTCGCCCGCGAGGTGCTGGAAGTTGCTGATCCGATGAGCGCCCGCGTCGAACGTAACCGCCACGCGAGGGCCGGCGCTGTAGTCGCCCGACACCGCGGCCCGCAGCGTCCGCTCGACGGTCCCCTGGAAGATGGTCGGAGGCGTGGGATAAGCGGGGATGGCCGGATGGGGCAGGCGCGGATCGCCCTCGCCCTGTCGCAACAGCGTCAGCTCCGGCGCGAGCAGCAACCCGGGCGCCGCAAGCACGCTGATCTTGAGCGTGGCCTGGTCGTAGTCGGCGAAGTTGCGGCCGGTGCCGAGGAAATGATAGAGCGGCACCTCGAGGTTGTCTTCGTTCCGGTACGTGAGGTTCGCCACCCGCGAGTAGAACAGCGTCCAGGCCGCCGATCCGCTCCCCAAGCGGCCCCTCGCACCCGCGGTGAGGGCATAGCTCGAGGGCTTCAGATCGGTGGCTGTCTTGCGGTCGACCTGGATGTCGTCGAGCATCAGCTGCGCGAACACGCTCACGGCTCCGTCCCGCTCCACGTCCAGCCCCACGAACGTGTTGACGTCCGTGCCGGTATTCATCTGTTCGAGATACCCGACATTGAGGATGTTCAAGTACCAGGGCTCGAATTGGCGCCCGGGCCCCGAGAGCACCGAGCCTTCCCACGCCGCGGCCGTCCACCGATCGGAGGGTCTGATCCAGAGGCGGTGTTGCGACATGTAGCGGTGCACCGTGGCGCCGGTCGAGTCGGTGCGATCGTCGAGTTGCGTGGCGATCGCCTGAAGCTGCACGTGCGAGGTGCCCACCACGAGGGCGAGGTGGTCCAGGCCGTACGGATTGTCGGAAAGCAGCAAGCCCTGAATGACGCTCGGTCCCCAGTTCCGGTCCAGTCTCCCGAAGAACAGCTCGCCGAACCGCCACTGGGCGCTCAGATAGCTCTCGGCGGTGCGGCCTGCGATCACGCGGTCCTTCCTGCCGAACCAATCCGGGTCGTACTTGAGCCGGGTGTCGAAGTACGAGTGGGCGACCGCGACCACCGGTCCGGTCAGCAGGGTGAGCGCCAGCCCTCCATCCACGAACCCGTGCTTGGGTCCCGACTGCCTCGGACCGCTCGAGTCCAACGCGGCCAGTGGGTCGCGCCGGGTGTACGTGGCGGCGGCGACCCCGACGTCGGCGACTATCTGGTAGCGAGGGCCCTCTCGTTCGAGCGCGAACTCCTGCAGCAGCCGGCGCACCAGCGCGCGTCCTGCGCTACCGACCGTGAGGGTGTCGACGTCTTCGAGCGCGCGGACCAGGTCGGCCTGCCGCAGCGGGCGTGTGAGCGGCGTGGGGTCGTGCAGTATGCCGGTCGCGATCAGGTGCTCGACGTACGGCATGGCCCAGTGCTGGAGCGGGACGTAGGGCGAGGCCGCTTGGGCCGCGAGAACGGTGCCTGAGAGAAACGGGATCGCCACGACGACCCTGGCCCTCATGGAAGGGAGCGTTCGCCGTGGAGCCGGAGCTCGAAGCCCAGCGAGCCCACCCAGCGAGTGTCACCGGCGCCGGTCACATGGGCCGCGTTGTGGATCAGGTGAACACCGCCGTTTGCCACCAGTCCCCACCTTGGGTGCTGCCAGTTCGCGCCAAGCGCCAGGCGAAGCGTGCGCTCCACCACGCCCTGGAAGATCGTCGCCGTCGTCGGGTAGTCGGGGACCAGCGGATGTGGCAGACGCGGGTCCCCCTGGCCCTGGCGCAGCAGCGTGACTTCGGGCTGGAGCAAGAGGCCCGGCTGCGTGAGAAGTGTCAGCCTGGCGGTCGCCTGGTCGTAGTCGTCGAAGTTCCGGCCCGTGCCCAGAGAGTGATAGAGCGGGACCTGGAGGTTGTCCTCGTTGCGGTAAGTCAGGTTCGCGACTTGCGTGTAGAATGCGGCGAGCGTCGCCGTTTCCGTGAGACGGCCCTTCACGCCGACCGTGAATGCATAGCTGGTCGGCTTGAGGTCGGCAGCTACCTTGCGGGAGACCTGAATGTCGTCGAGCATGAATTGGCCGAAGACGGTGAGACCGGCCTGGCGCTCGAAGTCTGCGCCAACGAAGTGGTTCGCGTTCGTCCCCGTGCTCGACGATCGGAGCAGTCCGAGGGTCGCCGCGTTCAGGTACCAGAGCTCGAGTTGTCGCCCGACGCCGGACAGCACCGAGCCTTCCCAGAGCGCCACCGTCCAGCGTCCCTCGGGCCGGATCCACAGCCGGTGCTGCACCATGTAGCGGTTCACAGGCGCACCGGTGGAATCGGTGCGCGTGTCGAGCTGAGTGACGTACACCTGCAGTTTGATCCGCTGCGTCCCGACCGTCAGCGCGAGGTGGTCGAGGCTGTACGGATTGTCGGAGAGCAGGACGCCCTGGATCCCGCTCGGTCCCCAGTTCCGGTCGAGGATCCCGAAGAACAGCTCTCCGAAACGCCACTGCCCGCTGACGTAGCCTTCGGCAAACCGAGTGGCGTTGTCGCTCGTGCCAAACCAGTCAGGGTCGAGCTGCAGCCGGGTATCGATGGTAGGATGGCTCACGCCGACGAACGGCCCGAACGCGAACAGCACCTGTCCCCCGATGTTTGCGAAGGCATGATTGCCAGGCTGCCTTGGCGGCACGCCTCTTCCCAGTTCCAACGGGTCGCGCACCGTGTAAGTCGCCGCCGCCAAACCGCCGTTCAGATCGACGCGGTAGCGCGGCCCGTGAACCTCGGGTTTGAACTCG